>JAQGLR010000479.1 GCA_028292765.1 Massilia sp.
CCGAGTCGGTGTGTCCGACGGCGATCATCACTTCGGTGTTCATGCCCTGCAGTTTCGCCATCAGGTCGTCGAGCGCGGCTTTGCCTTCTGCTTTGACGACGGCCTTGTCGAAGTCGAACAGCGCTTCAGCGGCGAACGACACCTTTTCCGAGACTGGCGTCGGTGCTGGAGCTGGCGCCACTGCGACGGCTTGTGGTGCTTCCTGCGGTGCGGCGACCGGCGCTGCAGCTACCGGCGCGACGTAGGCCGCTGCCGCTGGACGGCCGAACTTGTAGACCAGGCTGACCGAGCCGAAGTCGATGTCGCCACGATTGCCTGCCGCGTCATTCACGCGAAGGCGCTCCACTTCGCCGCGCAGTGCCAATGCTTCGGTCAGCTTGTATTCCAGGCCGACGCCGACCTTCGCGTTGCGGCGGCCTTCGTTTGGTGGATTCGGGTGGCCCAGGGCATTCAGACGGTTACCGGTGAAGCGGGTGGTCGCCTTCGTGTATTGCATACCGGCACGGCCCAGCAGCGACAGGCGTTGGGTCAGCGGCAGTTGGCCGACCAGGTCAAGACTTCCGCCGCGATATTCGGTTTCGCTTGCCAGGACGCCGTTACCGGTCGTCGTTGCGCGGTAGTCGAACTTGCCCAGGTCAAAATAACCAGCCTCGACTGCGAAGTATTTGTTCAGCTGCTTGCCGCCGAACACTTTGAAGCCGACGTCACGGTTGTCAGCAGTGTACGAAGTCACGGTCTGGCCGTTTGCCGTCAGGCCGCGAACCTGGCGGCTATCGATGTCGGCGCGCGATTGGCCGATGCCCGCACCCATGTACCAGGCGCTGTTGGCCCAGTCAGGATTCACAAAGACCGAGCCGGCCTGTGCCGTGTCCTGGCCTGCGGCCTGGGCGTTCATCATGGTTGCGCAGGCCAGTGCGATCAGTGCGGCGAGTTTGCTGGAAGTTTTCATAGTGCAATTTTTCTTTATGTGTAAGTGGTTGCTTGGTATTGATTGCAGGGTGAGGCAGCATCCCGTCTTGTCGTTGAACGCGGCCGTGAAGGCCGGGCCTACGGCGTTGACGCCAACCGCAATGCGGCAGGTAACGTGGACGGTTGAAACTTCTCGAGACGAACTATTACCTTTTGACACGTTCTGCTCTGTTCGCTAGCGCTCATAACAACACATATTCTCTATTTGCAAGGTAAAAAGTGTCGTGCTAGCCGTCCGTGTTACCCTGCCATATCGTTTTTACCGCTGTACCGCTGGTCAGCAAGAAAATCCCTGGATGCTACGCACGCAAGACCCAAACCAAAACCACCTCCTCGCAGCCCTGCTCGACGACGAGTTCGACCGCCTGTCCCCTCACCTTGAATCGATACCGCTGCGGCTTGGCGATGTGCTGTGCGAATCCGGCGGCACACTTCACTATGTTGTCTTCCCGACGACGGCGATCATTTCGCTCCACTACCTGCTGGAAAATGGTGGCTCATCTGAAATTGCCGGGGTAGGGAACGAGGGCATGCTGGGCGTGTCGCTCTTCATGGGCGGCGGCAGCACGCCGAGCCGGGCCGTGGTCCAGACCGGTGGCTACGGTTATCGCTTGCCCGTGCGAATCCTGATGGAGGAATTCGACCGTGCCGGCCCGGTGATGCGCCTGTTGCTGCGCTACACGCAGGCCTTGCTTACCCATATGGCGCAGACCTCGGTGTGCAACCGTCACCACACGGTGGAGCAGCAGCTGTGCCGCTGGCTGTTGCTGACGCTCGATCGCCTCATGTCGAACGAACTGACCATGACGCAGGAGCTGATCTCCAACATGCTGGGCGTGCGCCGCGAAGGCGTGACCGAGGCGGCCGGGCGGCTGCAGGGGCGTGGCCGTATCAGCTATCGCCGTGGCCACATCACGGTGCTCGATCGTGACGGCCTGGAGCAGGATGTGTGCGAATGCTACGCCGTGGTCAAAAAAGAATTCGGCAGGCTATTGTCGGACGTACGTAATAGACAACCTGCGAGGCAAGCTGCGCTGGCGGCGAGCCGAATTTCCTGACGCAATTTTACTGTCACCTTTTGCGCCAGGGCGGCGCTTACTTTTCCGACATCGGATCCCCTTCATGTTGTCCATAAAAAATACTTCGGTCGCGAGACTGACAGCCATCGGCTTCGCTGCGACCCTGCTTGTGCTGCTGCTGGTCGGCGCGATCGCTCTCTCGCACGAAGACGGCAGCAATCGCGCCACCGTGCAGACCCTTACCAGCATCGGCTTGCTGTTATGTTTTCTTGTCGGCTTGCTGTTCCTCGCACAGCGCCAGGCGCGCCTGCACGCGGATCGCGAGGCGGCAGTCATGGAAGCGCCGCTGCTGAAAGCGGGCGCTTTGCAGGACGCCATTTTTAATAGCGTAAATTTTTCGAGTATCGCGACCGACGCACAGGGCGTGGTCCAGATTTTCAATGTCGGCGCCGAACGCATGCTGGGCTATCGCGCAGCCGACGTGGTCGACAAGCTCACCCCCGCCGACATCTCGGATGCGCAAGAGCTGATCGTGCGCGCCGATGCGCTCAGCGGGGAATTTCATACGACCATCCTGCCGGGATTCGAAGCGCTGGTCTACAAGGCGGTGCGCGGCCTCGAGGATATCTACGAGCTAACCTATATCCGCGCGGACGGCACGCGGGTTCCGGCACTGGTCTCGGTAACAGCCCTGCACGGGCCGGATGGCAAGCTGATCGGCTTCCTGCTGATCGGCACCGACAATACGGCGCGCAAGCAGGTGGAAGCTGAACAGGAATTGCTCGATCAGCGCCTGCGCGACCAGCAGTTCTACACGCGCTCGCTGATCGAATCGAATATCGACCCCCTGATTACGACCGACCCGCGCGGCACCATCAGCGACGTCAACCATCAAATGGAACTGTTGACCGGCCGCACCCGCGACGAATTGATCGGCGCGCCGTTCAGGAGCTGCTTTACGGAGCCGCAGCGTGCCGAGGAGGCGATCACCCGGGTGCTGCGTGAAAGCAAAGTCACTAATTACGAACTGACAGCGCTGGCACGGGACGGCACGGAAACCGTGGTGTCGTTCAACGCCACCACCTTCCACGACCGCGACCGCAAACTCCAGGGCGTGTTCGCCGCGGCCCGCGACGTCACCGAGCGCAAGCACTTCGAACACGCACTGCAAAAGAGCAACGTCGAGCTGCAAGCCGCACGGGAAGCGGCCGAGAAGGCCAACCTTGCCAAGTCAGAATTCCTGTCGAGCATGAGCCACGAACTCCGCACCCCGCTCAATGCGGTGCTCGGCTTTGCACAGTTGATGGCGTCGGAAGTGCCGCCGCCGGCAGCGCGGCAGCAGCGTTCGATCGACCAGATCCTGAAAGGCGGCTGGTACCTGCTGCGCCTGATTAACGAGATCCTCGACCTGGCCATGATCGAGTCGGGCAAGGTGACGATGTCCCAGGAACCGATGTCGATGAGCGACGTCCTTCAGGATTGCAAGGGGATGATCGAACCCCAGGCAGCCAAGCGCGGCATTGCCATGACCTTCCCGAGTTTCGACCATGCCCTGTATGTCCACGCCGACCGCACGCGCGTCAAGCAGGTGATGATCAACCTGTTGTCGAATGCGATCAAATATAACGGCAGCGGCGGCAGCGTGATCGTCCAGTGCGTGGCCAGCGACAAGGATCGCGTACGCGTCTGCGTCAAGGACACGGGCAGCGGACTGTCGGCCGAGCAGCTTGCACAATTGTTCCAGCCGTTCAATCGCCTCGGCCAGGAAGACGGGGGAGAAGAGGGTACCGGCATCGGGCTGGTCGTCACCAAGCAGCTCGTCGAGCTGATGGGCGGGAAGATCGGCGTCGAAAGCGCAGTGGGCGTAGGCACGGTGTTCTGGGTCGAGTTTGCGGCCGCACGGGCGCCGGCCCTCGAAAACATCGAAGAAGTCGCGCTGGAACGGCGACCAATGGCGGCGCCGGAGATCGACGAGCAGCCGACCCTGCTGTATGTCGAAGACAACCCGGCCAACCTGGCACTGGTCGAGCAGCTGATCGGGCGCCGCGGCGACCTGAAGCTCCTCACGGCCATCAATGCCCCCCTCGGCATCGCACTGGCGCGCGCCTACGTGCCGGATGTCATCCTCATGGACATCAACCTGCCAGGGATGAGCGGCTTCGGCGCGCTCAAGGTGTTGCAGGATGATCCGCTGACGGCCCACATTCCGGTATTGGCGCTGTCCGCCAACGCCGTCCCCCGGGATATCGAAAAAGGACTCGAAGCAGGATTCTTCCGCTATCTCACCAAACCGATCCGCGTGCGTGAATTCATGGAAGCGCTCGACGTCGCTTTGCAGCACGGCGCAGAAAACGGCACCCGCCCCCCAGTCGAACCGGCTAGTCAAGCCAACCAGGAAGCCGAGAAACTGCCATGCTAGAAGTCTCCGAAATACTCAATGCAAACATCCTGATCGTCGACGACCAGGAAGCAAATGTCATGCTGCTCGAGCAGATGCTGCGCAACGAAGGCTACGTCAATATCAAGACGACCCAGCAGCCGCGCGAAGTCTTCGGGCTGCACGAGACAATGCGATTCGACCTGATCCTGCTCGACTTGCAGATGCCGGAGATGGATGGCTTCGAAGTCATGGAAGCGCTCAAGACCATCGAGGCGGCGAGCTACCTGCCTGTGCTGGTGCTCACCGCCCAGCCGGCGCACAAGCTGCGTGCCCTCCAGGCGGGCGCCAAGGATTTCGTCAGCAAGCCTTTCGACTTCGTCGAGGTGCAGACCCGCATCTACAACATGCTCGAGGTCCGCCTCCTGTATCGCAAGCTGAACGATCACAACCAGATGCTCGAGCAGGCTGTGCTCAAGCGGACTGCCGAGCTGCGCGAGAGCGAAGCGCGTTTCCAGCGATTTACCGAGTTGTCGTCGGACTGGTATTGGGAGCAGGACGCCGCCGGCAACGTGACCCAGTTCTCCGGAGCGGTACAGGAAATGATGGGCATCGGCGAAAACGCGACAGCCGAGGAATGGGCCGCCGCCGGATGGAACGTCACGGAGCGCGCAGCCCTCAGTGCCAAGATTGCGAACCGCGAGGCCTTCCTCGACTTTGGTTATAGCCGCACCTTCCCCGATGGCCGCATCCAGTACCTGCAGGTCAGCGGCGAGCCGATTTTCGACGCGGCCTGTGCGTTTGCCGGATACCGCGGAGTCGGGGTGGACGTCACCGAGCGTATGGAATGGCCGTAAGCAGTGGCTGAAAAAATCCGGGCAGGGTACTTGCGGACGCCAGAGCGCTTTGTTATGATTCGCGTCCGCTTCGGCGCTGTGCAGCAAACGGTTAACGAAATCAAGTAGTTAGCCTGCAACAAGCGACGAAGAGGAAAAAACGGAGTTGACGAAGCAAGCGAAACACTGCATAATCTCATCTCTC
>JAQGLR010000490.1 GCA_028292765.1 Massilia sp.
CGGCGCCGGTGCGCTCGATGAACGCCTTTAACCGGCTCTCGACGGTGGCGGGCGAGCCAATTGCCGAACACGACAGCACCGAGTCGAGCATGGCGCGTTCCTGCGGGCCAATCTTTTCGAGGTAGCCCTTGACCGGCGGCTGCAAGCGGCTCGGGTGCCCGGTGCGCAGCGCCACGAACGCCTGCTGCATCGACGACGCCAGGTACTCGGCTTGCGCGTCGGTGTCTGCCGCGAAAATGTTATAGCCGAGCATCACGTACGGTTTGTCGAGCTGCGCCGAAGGACGGAAGGTCGAGCGGTACAGCTCGATTGCCTGTAACATCATCTGCGGCGCGAAATGCGACGCGAATGCATACGGCAGGCCGAGCGCCGCCGCCAGCTGGGCGCCGAACAGGCTCGAACCGAGGATCCACAGCGGCACGTTCAGGCCGGCGCCGGGGATGGCGCGCACCTGGCGGCGTGGCGAGTCGGCGAAATAATCCTGCAGTTCAAGGACGTCCTGCGGAAATTCGTCGGCGTCCGAGGCCAGGTTGCGGCGCAAGGCGCGCGCGGTGATGTGGTCGGAACCCGGCGCGCGGCCCAGTCCCAGGTCGATGCGGCCCGGGAACAGCGATTCGAGCGTGCCGAACTGCTCGGCGATCACGAGCGGCGAGTGGTTCGGCAGCATGATGCCGCCGGCGCCGACGCGGATGCTGGCCGTGCCGGCCGCCACATAGCCCATCAGCACCGAGGTGGCGGCGCTGGCGATGCCCGGCATGCCGTGGTGTTCGGCCAGCCAGAAACGGTTGTAGCCCCAGCGCTCGCCATGCTGGGCGAGGTCGAGTGAATGGTGGAAAGAAGCGCGCGCATCGCTGCCTTCGGCGATCGGCGAGAGGTCGAGTATGGAAAATGGAATCATGAGCCGCATGATACGCCGAACGATTTTTTCGCGCTGTCCGGGTCGCAAAACGCGGCCGGCGCCCTGGGGACAAGCTGCCGGCCGTGTAAAGCGTGACCAGCCGATTGACCCGCGACAATGGCTTGCCTATGATGAGCGTCTTCAGCGCCTGCGCCTGCGTGGCGCAGGCCACCTGCTCGTTCCAGGGTTTCCCATGCGTCGTCATTCGCTTCGCGCGCTGCTCTTGCTTAAGGACACAAATAAGGCCGCCATCGCCATCGCCAGCCTGGCGCTCCTGGCCGCCGGCTGCGCCAGCGCGCCCGAACCCTCTGGCCGCGCCGATGGTGCTCATGCTGAACTCGACAGCAGCCAGTTCGCGCGCATCGATGCCGCCATCGGCGCCGCGATCGCCGATCGCCAGCTGCCGGGCGCGGTGTTCCACCTCGAGCGGGGCGGCGCCATGTACCAGCATGCCTACGGCCGCTTCACGCATGAGCCCGGCGCGCCGGGCGTGACGCTCGACACCGTGTTCGATGCGGCGTCGCTCTCCAAGGTGCTGGCCACCGCGCCGTCGATCCTGCTGCTGGCCGAAGACGGCAAGCTCGACCTGGAGGCGAAACTCGCCAGGTATTTCCCGGAGTGCGCCGGCGGTGGCAAGGACGCGATCACGATCCGCCAGCTGCTGACGCATACCTCGGGCCTGGCCGCCGGGCTGCGCGCAAAAATGGACGGGAGCGGCGCGGCCTGGAGCGGCGACGCCGCCGCCCTTGCGCTGGCCTGCGCCCAGCCCCTCAAGCATGCACCGGGCACTTTTTTCAACTATTCCGACATCAATTACGTGCTGCTCGGCCAGCTCGTGCGGCGTGTGTCCGGTATGCCCATCGACGAGTTCGCCCGGCAGCGCATCTTCCAGCCCCTCGGGATGAAGCACACAGGATATTCGCCGCTGCGCCGCCTGCCCGCGCAAGGCATCGCGCCGACGCACAAAAGCCCGGCGGGCGGCGCGCTGGCGCCGCACGGCGACCTCCTTGGGGGCGCCACCCTGCAGGGCGTGGTGCACGACCCGACGGTGCGGCGGATGGGTGGCGTGGCCGGTTCCGCCGGCGTATTCAGCACGGTGCACGACATCGCCCGTTATGCGCGCATGCTGCTGGGCGGGGGCGAGCTCGATGGCGTCAGGGTGCTGTCGCGCGCGAGCGTGCGCCTCCTGGGCACGGTGCAGACCCCGCCCGGCATGGCGGCCCTGCGTGGAATGGGCATGGACATCGATTCGCCGTTTGCACAGCGTCCGCGCGGCACGCTGTTCCCGGTGGGCAGCTACGGCCACACGGGTTTTACCGGCTGCGTGCTGTGGATCGATCCCGCTTCAGGCACCTTCTATGTCTTCCTGTCGAACCGCGTCTACCCTGACGACAAGGGCAACGTGCTGCCGCTGTACACCGAGCTCGGCACCCTCGCGGCGCAGGCTGCGCGGGTAGCGGCGGGACCCTCGATGCAGGCGGTGGCCAGCCCCTGAACACCGGTTTTTACTTTCCAAACGGCTAACGTGCGCTGCTTTCATGTCGACCTCCCTACACTCGGCTAGCTCACATGTCATTGATATTGTTGAGTTTTTTAGCCCCCCCAAGATATTAGGAGATTGATATGAAAATGCATAAACTGTTGAAAGCAATGCTGGGCGCCTCGGTCGCCGCGGCGATGGCGATGTCGTTCAACGCCAGCGCCCAAACGAGCGGCAGCTCCGGTTCGCAGGCGAGCGACCAGACCTCGAGCAGCGACACCAGCACGAGCAAGAAGAAGCAGAAGCAGAAGCAGAAGAAGAGCAAGTCCGGCCAGAGCGGATCGAGCGGCAGCGGTGCGACCGGCTCCAGCGATAGCGGCGCCAGCGGCACCGGTACCAGCGGCACGTCGGGCACGAGCGGCTCGATGGGCACCGGCGCCAGCGGCGCCAGCGGCACCAGCGGCTCGATGGGCACCGGCGCCA
>JAQGLR010000497.1 GCA_028292765.1 Massilia sp.
AGATCCTTCCAGTTCGGGAAGAGTTCGTTCAGGGCGATCGGATCCATGACCGCGCCCGACAGGATGTGGGCGCCGAGCTCGCCGCCTTTTTCCAGTACGCAGACCGAGACTTCCTGGCCTTTTTCGGCCGCCAGCTGCTTCAAACGGATCGCCGCCGACAATCCGGCGGGGCCGCCGCCGACGACGACGACGTCGTACTCCATTGCTTCGCGCGGTCCGTATTGTTCGAGGATGTTGATGGGCTCTGTCATGGTCTTATGGTGGTTGAATAAATTTAAGCACGAGTGTGCGGGTTTTCCCGGCTGATTGCAACTTGACCAGCCATTTTAGGGCGAATATTAGATGAGGCAATCTAATACCGGCAATCTGTGACATCATTATGCCTTCGTCATCGTTCATGTCGTAGCACACCAGGTAGCACATCAGTCAGCACATCAGGACAGGAGCCAATGTGGGCATCGAAGTAAACTTTGAAGGCAAGATCGCCATGATCACCGGCGCCTCGAGCGGGCTCGGCGCCCGCTTTGCCAAAGCGCTGGCCGGCGCCGGCGCCCAGGTGGTGCTGGCCTCGCGCCGCACCGAGCGCCTGAAGGAGTTGCGGGCCGAGATCGAGGCCGACGGCGGGGCCGCCCACGTCGTCAACCTCGACGTGACCAGCCTCGACAGCATCAAGTCGGCGATCGCCCACGCCGAGACCGAGGCCGGGCCGCTCGACATCCTGATCAACAATTCCGGCGTGCAGAGCACCCAGCGCCTGCTCGATGTGACCGAAGACGATTACCAGTACATCATGGACACGAATCTGCGCGGCGCGTTCTTCGTCGCGCAGCAGGCGGCCAAGCGCATGATCCAGCGCGCGAAGGGCGACCCGCGCAAGCAGCACCGCATCGTCAACATCGCGTCCGTCGCCGGCCTGCGCGTGCTGCCGCAGATCGGCGTGTATTGCATGAGCAAGGCCGGTGTGGTGCAGATGACGAAGGCGATGGCGGTCGAGTGGGGCAAGTACGGCATCAACGTGAATGCCATCTGCCCCGGCTACATTTCGACCGAAATGAACGAGGATTATTTCGAGACCGAGCAGGGCAAGAAGCTGATCGACATGCTGCCGCGCAAGCGTCCCGGCAAGCCGGAAGACCTCGACGGCCTGTTGCTCTTGTTGGCCGCGGAGGAAGCGCATTTCATCAACGGCGCCATCATTACCGCCGACGACGGCATGATGGCGCAGTAAGCGTCAAGAGATGCGGCAAGCGGGCGCCGGTGACGGCGCCTTTTTTTTATTTGAATTGAAATACGAGTCAAGAAGCATGAGCAACAAGAAGTTGGTGCACACGATGCGCATGCCAGTGCGCTGGGGCGACATGGACGCCATGGGCCATGTGAATAACACGGTTTATTTCCGCTATATCGAAACGGCGCGTATCGCCTGGCTGGAAGGGGTGGGCGCCTTGCCCGACCCGAGCGCCACCGGGCCGGTACTGATCAATGCCCAGTGTTCGTTCCTGAAACAACTGAAATACCCGGCCGAGATCGAAGTCAGCTCGTATGTCGGGCCGCCCGGGCGCTCGAGTTTCGAAGTCTCGCACGAGATTCGCCTGGTCGGCGCCGATGGCGAGGCCGGCGCCTTGCATGCGGAAGGCGCCGCGAAAATCGTCTGGGTCGATTTCGCGGCGGAGAAGTCGGTGCCGCTGCCGGAAGCGATCCGCTCGCTGTTGCCGGCGGGCTAGGGCGCCTTCGCGGCCTGCTGCGGCGCCGTCGCCGGCAGGAACCAGTTCAGGAGCGCGGCGCAGATGCCGCCGGTGGCCACACCCGACTCGAGTACGCTGCGGATGGCGGCCGGCACGTGCGCCAGGAACTCGGGCACCTGGGTCACGCCCAGGCCGAGCCCGAGCGACACCGCGATGATCAGGAGCGCGCGCCGGTCCAGCGGCACGCTCGCCAGGATATTGATGCCGGCCGCGGCCACCGCACCGAACATCACCATCGCCGCGCCCCCCAGCACCGGTTCGGGCACCGCCTGGATCACGCCCGCCACGGCCGGAAACAGGCCCAGCACCACCAGGAACAGGGCGATCCAGACCCCCACATGACGGCTGGCGATACCGGTCAACTGGATCACACCGTTGTTCTGCGCGAAAATCGAGCTCGGGAAGGTGTTGAACACGCCGGCCAGCAGCGAGTTCGCCCCGTTCACCAGCACGCCGCCCTTGATGCGGCGCATCCAGACCGGGCCTTCGACCGGTTCGCGCGAGATCTTGCTGGTGGCGGTGACGTCGCCGATGGCCTCGAGCGAGGTCACCAGGTAAATCACCACCATCGGCACGAACAGCGACCACGAAAAAGCGAGGCCGAAGTGCAGCGGCAGCGGCACCTGGAAGGCGGGGGCCGCGTGCATGCCGCTGAAGTCCAGGCGGCCCAGCCAGCCCGCCAGCGCATACCCGGCCGCCAGCGCGATGACGATGGCGCAGCTGCGCACCCAGGTGACGGGCACGCGGTTGATCGCCACGATCAGGCCCAGCACCACGCCGGATAACAGCAGGTTTTCGCCATTCGCGAAGCTGCCGTTGCCCATGGCCGTGAAACCGCCCCCCATGCTGATCAGGCCGACCTTGATCAGGGTCAGGCCGATCATCAGGACCACGATGCCGGTCACCAGCGGTGTGATCAGGCGCTTGATGAAGGGCAGGATGCGCGAGACGCCCATCTCGATGAAGGAGCCGGCCACCACGACGCCGAAGATGGCCGCCATCACCGCTTCGACCGGCGTGCCTTCCTTGACCATGGCGGCGCCGCCGGCAATCAGGGGGCCGACGAAGTTGAAGCTGGTGCCCTGCACGATCAGCAAACCGGCGCCGAAGGGACCGAAGCGGCGGCACTGGACGAAGGTGGCGATGCCCGAGATGACGAGCGACATCGAGACGATCAGGTTGGTATCGCGCGCCGAAACCCCGAGTGCCTGGCAGATCAGCAGGCCCGGCGTGACGATCGGCACGATGATCGCGAGCAGGTGCTGCAGCGCGGCCAGGATGCCGATCCAGGGGCGGGGACGGTCTTCCAGCCCGAGGATCAGGTCGGGGACATGCCCGTCGGGGACATGCCCGTCCGGGAGGTGCGCTTCGTTTGCGCGCAGGGTGGGTTGTGTGGTCATCGGGAGGCGGGCAAAAGGCCGATTCTACAGCGCCAGCGGACTGCGCGGCAGCCGGGCCGGTGCGCAAGGCACGTTGCAAAATACACACGGACCATGCCGTAACGCGGTTGAATATCAGGAAACTGCCCTGTTGTGACTTTTCAATAGATTTGCCTGTGGCAATTAATGCTACCGTCCCGCATTGTCGTTTGACATACAAAACAACGGTCACTGAACCAACCAGGGAAAATCCATGACACGACTCGCACGCCAGGCGGCGCATGCCGCAGCGGCGCTTTCCGCGCTCGCGGTCCTTGCCGGCTGCACCACAACGGCGGCGCCGGTCGCATCGAAAGAAGCGCCACAACCGGTCGCCCAGCAAAAGCAGGCCCAGCAAACGGTCGCGGCACAGGCAGTCGCCGCGCGTCCGTCCCTCAAGCGCAAGATCGCCATCGGCCGGGTGTCGAACGAAACCAATTATGGCCGTTCGCTGCTGCGCGACAACGCGGGCGACCCCGTCGGCAAGCAGGTGTCCGACATGCTGGCCAAGTCACTCACTGAATCGGGCTCGTATGTCGTACTCGAACGCACCGACCTGTCGAAAGTGCAGGACGAAGCGCAGCTTACCGGCACCAAGCAGGAACTGGTCGGCGTCGACGCACTGATCATGGGTTCGCTCAGCGAGTTCGGCCGCAAGGCCGTCGGTCAGGCCGGCTTTGCCACCAATAGCAAGAAGCAGGTCGCCTTCGCCAAGGTCGACTTGCGCCTGGTCGACGTCAAGACCGGCCAGAGCTTCTTTGTGGCCTCCGGCGCCGGCGAATCGTCGACCGAATCCACGACCACCTTCGGCTTCGGCTCCCAGGCCGCTTATGACGGCACCCTGAACGATGCTTCGATCCGCCAAGCCATTTCCGAGGTCGTCAACCGCCTCACGACCGAACTGCAGCGCCGGCCATGGCAGACCTCCCTGATCGGTGTGGAGGGCGGCAGTTACTTCATCGCGGGCGGCAAATCGCAAGGCTTGGCGCCGGGCATGGTGTTCTCGGTGCAGACGATCGGCCAGAAGGTCAAGTCACCGCAAACCGGCTTCGAGATCACGCTGCCGGGCAAGGAAGTGGCCCAGATTCGCGTCGACACCCTGTTCGGCGATACCGAAGTGAGCGAGGGCGCGAGCGCCAGTGTCGTCAGCGGCTCCTTGCAGAGCTACAAGCTGGACCAGTTGACTGTCCGTGAGAAAGGAAGCCTGTGATGCGTACCGTTCACATCCTCAACCGTGCAGGCGCCGCGCTGGCGCTCGTCGCCCTGGCCGCCTGCGTGTCGTACCCGACCGAAAAGCAGAGCGTCGTCGACGCTCGTCCGCAGATCTCATTTCGCGTCGCTTCCGGTGCAGCCGATGCGCGGGTCCTCGTCGACGGACTCGACATGGGCCGCGCGGGCGATTTCGCCGAGGGTACGGCCGCCTTGCGCGTCCTGCCCGGCACGCACCAGCTGACCGTGCAGGATGGCCAGCAAGTCTATGTATCCGAAAAATTCTACGTCGCGGACGGTGTCTCGCGTACCTTCAGCATGGGAGCTGCACAATGAAGAAAATTCTGATTGCCTGCGCGCTGCTCGCACTCACCGGCTGCGCCACCAAGGGCGGCCTGTACGAATGGGGCGGCTACGACAGCCTGCTCTACCAGTCGTACAAGAACCCGGAGACGGTGGCCAGGAACCGCGAAACGCTGGCGGCGCACATCGCCGTGCTGGAAAAGGGCGGCAAGCGCGTCGCGCCGGGCCTGCATGCTGACCTCGGCACGCTGTTGCTGCAGTCGGGCGACAAGGTCGGCGCACTATCGAACTTCCGCCGCGAACGCGAGCTGTGGCCGGAAAGCGCCGTCCTGATGGACGCGATGATCAAGAATCTCGAAACCACGAAGTCGAAAGAGGCGCAATCATGAAAAACGTCAAAATCCTGCTGACGGGGCTGTTCGCGCTTGCCCTGACCGGCTGCGCCAGCACGGTCGTCAAGCAAGACCTGAGCGCCTTCGAGGCGGCGAAGCCGCGCTCGATCCTGGTGGTCCCGGCCGTCAACAAGTCGGTCGACGTCGACGCCCCTGCCTACCTGCTGACGACCCTGACGGTCCCGCTGGCCGAGAAGGGTTTCTACGTGTTCCCGGTGCATACGGCCAAGACGGTGCTGGAACAGGAAGGCATGTACGAAGGCGAGCAGATCCACCAGCAGCCGCCAGCCCAGCTCGCGCAGATGTTCGGCGCCGACGCGGTGCTGTACGTGACGATCAACCAGTGGGATGCCAAGTACGTCGTGATCGCGACCACCGTGACGGTGGACTTCGACTACCGCCTGGTGTCGAAGGACGGAACCGAGCTGTGGCGCGCGAACAAGCGCATGCAGTACTCACCGCAGAACCAGAACGCCGGGCATCCGCTGGCGACCCTGCTCGCGGCCGCCATCACCGCGGCCCTCGAGCGCGCCAAGCCGAACTACATGCCGCTGACGCAGATGGCCAACGCCGACGTCTTCATCCATGGCCCGACGGCAATCCCGAACGGTCCGTATTTCAAGGTGCAGTAAGGTACCCGGTCCCGCGCTGCGCAAGCGGTGCGGGATTTCTTCCTGTGGTGCTTGTCAGCGCGCCACCCCCACCAGCTTGTGCACCAGCTCCGACGAGGTCGAGGCCGAGAACTTGCGCATCAGCTTGGCGCGGTGCATCTCCACCGTGCGCGGGCTGAGGTCGGTCTGGCGGGCGATCACCTTGCTCGTCTTGCCTTCCACCAGCAGTGCCGCGATCTCGCGCTCGCGCGGCGTCAGCTCGGCCGTGACCGGGCGCTTTTCGCTGACGTCCTCGAAGGTCCAGACGCCGGCGCCGAGCGGCTCGGCGGCGTTCAAGGCGCGTCCCGTCACGTGGCACCAGAACAGCTCGCCGTCGCCGCGGCGCATGATGCGCTCGTCGGAATAGCGGCCCTTCGCGTTCATGATCGGCACGATGCGGTCGCCCGTGCGCAGGAATTCGTCCATGGTGGGGTAGAGCACGGCGAAGGACTGGCCGTCGAGGTGGCCCTGGTCGTAACCGAACATCGCGGCCAGCGCGATGTTGGAAGACTGGATCACACGATTGCTTGAAATGCACATGCCGACCGGGGCATGCTGGAAAATCATCTCGTAATCAATGGCGTAGGATGGCTTCATCTGATCGCTATGGGGCTGCTTGGGACTGGACTGCGTTGGGCGGGACCGTTGCCGGTATTTCTACGGTATTGTACTTTCGCCGGGCGTATTCTATGCTCGCCTTCTCTACTCTGCAGTACATAAAGCTTCTCGATAGCTAATCCACAAAAGGGACGGGTATGAACAAAGTGTATCCTGATGCGACATCGGCGCTGGCCGGTATCGTCCAAGACGGCCAGACCATCGCCGTCGGCGGCTTCGGCCTGTGCGGCATTCCGGAGGCGCTGATCGCAGCGCTGCGCGACTCGGGCGTCAAGCAACTCACCGCGATTTCGAACAACGCCGGCGTCGACGGCTTTGGCCTCGGCCAGCTGCTGGAAACCCGCCAGATCAAGAAGATGATCGCTTCCTACGTGGGCGAGAACAAGGAATTCGCGCGCCAGTTCCTGGCCGGCGAACTCGAACTCGAATTCACGCCCCAGGGCACGCTGGCCGAAAAGCTGCGCGCCGGCGGCGCCGGCATCCCGGCTTTCTTCACCAAAACCGGCTACGGCACCATCGTGGCCGACGGCAAGGAAACCCGCGAATTCAACGGCGAACACTATGTGATGGAAATGGCCCTGCTGCCTGACGTGTCGCTGGTGAAAGCATGGAAAGCGGACAAGGCCGGCAACCTGGTGTTCCGCAAGACCGCGCGCAACTTCAACCCGAACGTGGCGACCGCAGGCAAGGTCTGCATCGCCGAAGTCGAGGAACTGGTCGAGATCGGCGAGATCGATCCGGACCAGGTGCACACCCCGAGCATCTTCGTGCACCGCATCGTCCACAATCCGACGCCGGAAAAGCGCATCGAACAGCGCACCGTCCGTCCAAACTAAGACTGCATTCGGAGAAGAACATGGCATGGACTCGTGATGAAATGGCCGCGCGCGCGGCGCAGGAACTGCAGGACGGCTTCTACGTGAACCTCGGCATCGGCCTGCCGACGCTGGTGGCGAACTATGTGCCGAACGATATGGAAGTGTTCCTGCAATCGGAAAACGGCCTGCTCGGCATCGGCCCGTTCCCGACGGATGCGGAAGTCGACGCCGACCTGATCAACGCCGGCAAGCAGACCGTCACGGCGCTGCCGGGCGCTGCCTACTTCAGTTCGGCCGATTCCTTCGGCATGATCCGCGGCGGCAAGATCAACCTGGCGATCCTCGGCGCGATGCAGGTGTCGGAACATGGCGACCTCGCCAACTGGATGATCCCAGGCAAGATGGTGAAGGGCATGGGCGGCGCGATGGACCTGGTGGCCGGCGTCAAGCGCGTGGTCGTGGTGATGGAACACGTCGCCACCGCCAAGGATGGCTCGACCTCCCATAAAATCCTGAAGAAGTGCGACCTGCCGCTGACCGGCGTCGGCGTGGTGGACCGCATCATCACCGACCTCGGCGTGATCGACGTCACCAGTAGCGGCCTGAAGCTGGTGGAACTGGCGCCGGGCGTGACCAGGGAGCAGGTGGTCGAAGCGACGGCAGCCGAACTGGACGTGTCCGCAGTCTGAATGTGTGAGTGAGTGTGAGTGAACTAAGGAAGAAGCGGGAAGCGCCATGGCGCTTCCCGTTTTTTTTACAGCACGTAGAAATAAATCGTGATGTAGTGCGCGACGCTTCCCGCCAGCACGAACAGGTGCCAGATGCCGTGCGCATGGCGCATGTGACTGTCAAGAACGTAGAACACGATCCCCGCCGTGTAGGCGAGGCCGCCGCCCAGCAGCCAGGCGAAGCCGGCCGGGCCGAGGCCGGCGTGCAGCGGCTCGAGCATGGTCGAGGCCGACCAGCCCATTGCCAGGTAGACCAGCATCGAGAGCACCCGGGCGCCGGCACGCGGCCGGGTTTCCTGCAGGATGCCGACCAGCGCCAGGCCCCACACGACGCCGAGCAGGATCCAGCTCTCGCGCCCGGTCAGCATCAACATGCAGAAGGGCGTATAGCTGCCGGCAATCAAGAGGTAGATGCTGAGGTGGTCGAAGCGCTGCAGGACGGCCTTGAGCGCCCCGGTGCTGCCATGGTAGGCGGTCGAGCAGGCATACATCAGGACCAGCGAGAGGGCGTACACGGCGGTGCTGGCGAGGCCAGCCTGGCCATACGCTTCCAGCGCCCGCGCCAGCAGCGGGATGCTGGCGCCGAAGGCGAGCAGGGCGCCGCCGAGGTGGGTAAAGGTATTGAGTCTCTCGCCGTATTGCATCGCGCGCCTCCGCAAGGAAGACCGTGGAACAGCCAGGCTGTCGCACGGTCATTCTAGCGCGGGTGTCGATTCCCTGCGGGACCTCTCTCTACATCGACCAGACGTACTGGACCGGCACCCAGGCGCGTGCCGGCTTGCCCCCGGCGACGGCCGGCGTAAAGCGGCATTTGGCGATGGCAGCACGCGCGGCCTCGTCAAGCGAGGCATCGCCGCTCGACTTCCGGATGGCGGTATCGGCGACCGCCCCATTTGTATCGATCAGGAAGCCGAGCGTAACGGTCCCCTGGACACGACGGGCAAGCGCCTCCTTCGGATACTCCGGCTTCTTGCACGACGAGAAATCAGCGATGGGTTTAGTCTGGACCGACGCGGCCGAATCGCCCGGGGTTTGGCCGGCAACGGCCGTCTGCGCGCAGCCGACCAGGCTGGCAACCGCCAGTGCGATGGCCGGAACCGCGGCCTTCCAGTTCGATGCTTGTGTATCGGGACGAACCAATCGTTTGATGCGTGACATAAGATCTCCTCCGTTGGCCGCCTGGGCCAGGTGGTGGGTTGAGAACTGGAGACGTTCCAGCTCGGAAAGGGCAAGGGCCAGGCGCCGCGGTTCGCCCAGTTGCCTTGCCGCGATATCGTCCGCGATCAGTTCGCGCTCGGCACGGATGCGGTGCGAGAGCCACCAGACCACGGGGTGGTAGAACAGGATGGTTTCGATGACGCTTTGCACCAGGTTGACGAGGTAGTCGCAGCGGCGCACGTGGGCCAGCTCATGGGCAAGCAGCGCTTCGAGGGAGCAAACCCTTGGTATGCATGATCTGCATCAGGCGCAAGACGGTGGCGTAGGTCACGTCGG
>JAQGLR010000502.1 GCA_028292765.1 Massilia sp.
TGATCCTGGCCCGCGTCGGCGTGTTCGCGGCGCGCGTCGTCAACCGCGACCTGCGCGTGTACGGCTTCCTGCGCGCCGAGAACTATGGCATCGGCGCGAACGACGACAGTCCCCTGCATCGGCGCAATAACGGCTTGTCGGCGGGAGTGGGACTGGCCTGGACCTGGAAACGCTCGCTGGCGCTGGCAGGCGACTAATAAAAAAGGGCGGCCCGCAGGCCGCCCTCGATGACTTCGCGCCTTGAATCAGCGCGACTTGACGAACGGCTTGCCGACCGCTTTCGGCGCCACCGACTTGGCCATCAGGCCCGCCAGCACGATCACGGTCACGACGTACGGGATCATCTGGATCAGCGAGCCCGGGATGCGGCCCACGACCGGCAAATCGACGCCCTCGAGCTGGATCTGCACGGCGGCGAAGAAGCCGAACATCAGGCAGCCGAGCACCGTGTGCAGCGGACGCCAGTTGCCGAAGACGAGGGCGGTCAGCGCCAGGTAGCCGGCGCCGGCCGACATGTCGCGCAAGAAGAAGCCGCTCTGGACGATCGACAGGTAGGCGCCCGAGAACGAGCACAGCACGCCGGCGACGAGCATCGCCAGGTAGCGCGTCTTTTCGACCGAGACGCCGGCCGCATCGGCCGCGTGCGGGTTTTCGCCGCAGGCGCGCAGGCGCAAGCCAAAGCGGCTGTGGTAGACCACCCAGTGCACGATCGGCAGCAGCGCAAACGCCAGGTAGACCAGCGGCGAGTGGCCGCCCAGCACGCTGCCCCACAGCCAGCCGAGGAAGGGCACCCCGGCCAATGCTTCCGTACCCGGCAGCACCACGTTCGACAGGCGCGCCGCGCCCAGGTCCGGCGTGCGGCCGCCCTGCTGGAAGATGTACTGGGCGACGACAAAGGTCAGGCCGCTCATGGCGATGTTGATCGCGATGCCGGCCACCAGCTGGTTGCCCTTCTGGGTGATCGAGACGAAGGCCTGCACCATGGCGATCGCGACCGAGGCGGCGATGCCCGCCGCGATGCCGAACCACGGGTCTTGGGTCGTGTAGCCGACGGCGGCCGAGACAAAGGCCGAGGCGAGGATCTTGCCCTCGAGGCCGAGGTCGACCACGCCGCTGCGTTCGGCGAACAGGCCGGCCAGCGCGGCGAACATCAGCACCGGCGCATTGCGGATCGTCGAGACGACGATATTGGCGATATCAAAGTCCATGGCTTATCCCTTGCGTGTTGCGTTGATCAGTTTCAGGAGCGGCTTGGCGTAGAAGTTTTCCATCGCGCCGCAGAACAGGATGATCAGTCCCTGGATGAAGACGAAGGTCTCGACCGGAATATTCGGCTTTTCCAGCGACAGGTCGAAACCGCCCTGGATCAGCGCGCCGAACAGCACCGACGACAGGAAGATGCCGACCGGATGCTGGCGCCCCATCAGGGCAATCGCAATGCCGACGAAGCCGGCGCCGGCCGGGAAATTCAGGCTCAGGTAGTGGGTCGAGCCCATGATCGAGTTGACGGCGGCCAGGCCGGCGAGGGCGCCCGAGATCAGCATCGCGGCGATGATCATGCGGCTGATGCGCACGCCGGCGTAATGGGCCGCGTGCTGGTTCAGGCCGGTGGCGCGCAGCTGGTAGCCCCAGGTCGAGCGCGACACCGCCACGCCGTAGATGACCAGCGCCAGGATCGCGATCGGGAAACCGATGTTCAGCGGCGTGTCGCCGAAGAACGGGAACCAGGTGTTCAGGGTCGGCAGGGCGGCGGAGTCGGCGAACACGCGGCTGGCCGGGTTCTGTTCGCCCTCGGGGATGAGGTACTTCACGATGATGAAGTTCATCAGGCTGGCGGCGATGAAGTTGAACATGATGGTCGTGACCACCACGTGGCTGCCGCGCTTGGCCTGCAGGTAGCCCGGCAGGAAGGCCCACAGCGCCCCGAAGACGGCGCTGCCCAGCATCGCCAGCGGAATCACCACCCAGGCGGACATCGTCTGGTCGAAGCTCAGCACCGCCAGCGTCAGGCCGAGGCCGCCGAAGTACATCTGGCCTTCGGCGCCGATGTTGAACAGGCCCGCCTTCATCGCGATCGACACCGCCAGGCCCGTGAAGATGAAGGTGCTGGCGTAGAACAGCGTGTAGGCCAGGCCTTCCGGATTGACGATGGCCGAATCGATCAGGATCCGCATCGATTCCGCCGGGCTTTCGCCGAGCAGGTGGATCACCAGCGCGGCGACCAGCAGCGCCGACAGCAGGTTCAGGAGCGGCAGGGCGATGCCTGTCGCCCAGCGTGGGAGTTCGGTGGTTTTCATCTTTGTCATGACTTGTGCATGCCGCCCATCAGGAGGCCGATGCGGGTGGTGTCGAATTCGTCGATATTCAGTTCGCCCGTGATGCGCCCGCCCGACATGACCACGATGCGGTCGGCCAGGGCGCGCACTTCTTCCAGTTCCACCGACACCAGCAGGATCGCCACGCCTTCGTCGCGCAGGCGCAGCAGCTGGGTATGGATCGATTCGATGGTGCCGATGTCGACGCCGCGGGTCGGCTGGCCGACCAGCATCAGTTTCGGCTGGGCCGACACTTCGCGCGCGATCACGACCTTTTGCTGGTTGCCGCCCGAGAGCAGGCCGATGCGCATGTCGGGATTGTTCGGGCGCACGTCGAAGGCCTGCAGCAGGTGCGCGCAGCGCTTGGCGATGGCGTCGAAGTCGAACAGGCCCCAGCGGTTCCGCACGCGGTCCTGGTAGCCGAACACGGTGTTCTGCATCACCGAGAAGTCCTTGATCACGCCATCGCGCAGGCGGTCTTCCGGCACGTGGCCGATACCGAGTTCGCGGAAGGTGGCGGGCAGGCCGTCGGCGTTCGCGCGGCGGCCGAAGGGCAGCGGTGTTCCTTCGAGTTCGACCTGGCCCGAGGTCGGCAGGCGCATGCCCGACAGGATTTCCATCAGTTCGCTCTGGCCGTTGCCCGACACGCCGGCGATGGCGACGATCTCGCCGGCACGCACGGTCAGGTCGATATCGGCCAGCAGCTGGACTTTATTCGCGTCCCGCAGTTGCAGGTTCGAGACTTTCAACACCGTGGCGCCCGGCTTGAACGGCGCGCGCGGCAGGTTGCCCTCGATCGGGCGGCCGACCATCATGTTGGCCAGCTGCTCTTTCGAGGTTTCGCTTGTGGCCACGGCGCCCGACACGCGGCCGGCACGCAGCACCGTCACCTGGTCGGTGATGTCCATGATCTCCTGCAGCTTGTGGGTGATCAGGATGATGGTTTTGCCCTGGGCCTTGAACAGGCGCAGGATTTCGAACAGCGAAGCCGTTTCCTGGGCGGTCAGCACGGCGGTCGGCTCGTCCAGGATGAGGATGTTGGCGCTGCGGTAGATCTGCTTGAGGATCTCGACGCGCTGCTGGGCGCCGACCGACAGGTCGTGGATGGTGGCCAGCGGATCGACGTCGAGGCGGTAGCGCGTGCAAATCTCGCGCAGCTCCTTTTCGACTTCCTTGCGCTTGCCTGCCAACGTGAAGCCGCCTTCGGCGCCGAGCATCACGTTGTCGAGCACGGTCATGTTCTCGACCAGCATGAAGTGCTGGTGCACCATGCCGATGCCGAGAGCGATGGCTTCGTGGCTGGTGCGGATGGTGCGCGCCTGGCCGTCGATCAGGAGCTGGCCGCTGTCGGCGTTGTAATAGCCGTACAGGATGCTCATCAAGGTTGACTTGCCGGCGCCGTTCTCCCCGATGACGCCGTGGATCGAGCCCTTGGCGATCGAGAAGCTGACGTCAGCGTTCGCTTGCACCGGCCCGAAGGCCTTGCTTATGTTGCGAAATTCTACGGCTGGCTGCATGGCGATCAGTAGTGAAGAATGGTGAATGTATTTACTTAAAAAGCGCGCCGGGCCGGAATTCCGGCGCGGCGCGCTTTTAGGTTGTAACTTTAGTTGCTTAGACCGGGCAGCGGCTGGCCGCGCGGTAGTCGATGACCTTGATCTTGCCGTTGATGATGTCGGCCTTCACGCCATTGACGCGCTTTTCGATTTCCGGGGTGACGACCTTGCGGTTGTCCTTGTCCAGCACCCAGTCCACGCCGCCTTCTTTCAGGCCCTTGTGGGTGACGCCGGCTTTCCAGGTGCCGTTCTTGACTTGCATGAACGAGTCGTACACGGCGAGGTCGACGCGCTTGACCATCGAGGTCAGCATCGAGCCCGGGTGCAGGTAGTTCTGGTTCGAGTCGACGCCGATGGCCAGCTTGCCTTTTTCCTTGGCCATCTGCAGTGCGCCCATGCCCGAACCGCCGGCCACCGCGAACACGACGTCGGCGCCGCGGTCGAACTGCTGGCGTGCCAGCTCGCCGCCCTTGGCCGGGTCGTTCCAGGCCGCGCTGGTGGTGCCGACCATGTTCTGCATCATTTCGATCTTCGGCTGCTGCGCCTTGGCGCCCTGGCCGTAGCCGCAGGCGAACGCGCGGATCAGCGGAATGTCCATGCCGCCGACGAAACCGATCTTCTTCGACTTCGACGCCATCGCGGCGGCGACGCCGACCAGGTAGGAGCCTTCCTGTTCCTTGAACATGATCGAGTTCACGTTCGCGCCCGGCGCGATCGAGTCGATCAGCACGAACTTCACCTTCGGGAATTCCCTGGCGACCTTGGCCACGGCCTGGGTCTGCGAGAAACCGATCGCGGCGATCATGTCGACCTTCTTGCGCGCCAGGCCGCGCATCACCTGCTCGGCCTGGGTATCGCTGTTGGCCTGGACTTCGATGTACGGGATCTTCGTTTCTTTCTTGAAGCGCTCAGCGCCTTCGAAAGCGGACTGGTTGAACGATTTGTCGAACTTGCCGCCGGCGTCATAAACGATGGCCAGTTTCGGATTCGCCGCGACTGCGCCGCCGGCGACGCACAAGGCCGCAATGGTCATGCTGAGTTGCTTGAATTTCATGAATTAGCTCCTGGAATTTCGGTATTGTACCCGGCGCAACAGTTGCGTTGGGAGGGGCGGCCTAGAGGCAAGGCTCGGAACGCCGGCGCTGCACGCTGCAGCCCAGGTGCGAAGCGTCGTCGATGCCGTGCGGATTGTGTCAGCCCGGGACATTTCATGCGGTTACCATTTGTATCGGAGCCCTTCCCAGGAGGCGAGACGTGCGCGGATGTCGCGCCATCGCAACAGCGCATGTCGTCGTGTGGCGCAAGCGCAGCTCAAGCTGCTAAATATGCATCAGTCCACGGATACAAGGCAAATACGATTTTACTTGGCAATTTATTCTGAGGAAATATAAATGCCGACTACTTTCGGCATTTTTTCCATCAAGCCACAGTTTCGATCAGTTGGGGCCTTGCCAGGGGGGCGCTGAAGCGCATGGTGAGAAAGGCCGCGATACGGTTCTGCGTCGCCGCCAGGTAGGGGATGGTGAAGTGGTCGGACGCGGGCACGATCTCGTCCAGGATCAGGTTGGCGAGTTTTCCGCACAGCTGGTCGGTATGCGAATGCGGCACGATGTCGTCGAACTCGGCACGCAGCACGTAAGTGGGCACCGTCAGCGAGGGGGCATGCTTGATCGATTCGAAGCGGTGGCGCAGCATGTATTCGATCGGCATCGCGCGGAACTTGCGCTTGGCGATCGCGAGGATCGAATCGTAGGGCGTGATCAGGACGACCGAGTGCGCCGCCCGTTCCCGGGCAACCTGCACCGCGACACCGGAACCCAGGCTGCGGCCGACGATCGCGATGCGCCGTGCGTCGACCTGGCCGAGGCCGGCGAGCCAGTCGTAGTGCGCGCAGCCATCGTCGATCATCAGGGTTTCCGCCGGGTCGCCGTGGGAATTGCCGTAACCGCGGTAGTTCATCGCCAGCACGGTCATGTTCGGGAACAGGTTGCCGGCGTCGCGCACGACCCACGACACTTCTTCGGAACGGCCGCCGAAATACAGCACCGCAGGATGGGGGCCGGGCGTACGGGGCGTCATCAGCCAGCCGCACAGGCGGGTACCGTCCTTCGCGCGCAGGACGACCGGGCGCGTGCGGTGGCCGCTGCTGCGCGGACTGGCCACTTCCGGGACGACGGTCGGATTGAACACCAGCCGGCGCTGGTTGGCGGCAAGCGCAGCCGTCAGGCCCAGCCACAACAC
>JAQGLR010000515.1 GCA_028292765.1 Massilia sp.
CCCCAGATCTCGTTCCAGGCGAAGCGCGTGATCAGGTTCTGGAAGTCGGCATTGAAGCTGTTCGCATTGTTCAGCGAACGGTCGACCCAGGCGTCGCCGAGGACGCTGCGGCGGTTCTGCAGGCCGCGTTCGAAATCGTGGTCAATCGGATCGAAACTCATGCGCGTTTTACTCCGTGAATTCACTCGTGAAATGGGTGGGTGGCGTCCAGCGCGGCCATGCGCATGCGCAGGCTGTGCAGCTGGCCTTCGGCCAGGCGGCGGGCAGGCGCCGCAGCGGCGACCGGGTCGAACAGGGCGGCAAGCCTGCCCTGGTCGACGTGCGCCGCCAGTTGCGGATCGGCCCGGACGGCGTCAAACAGCAGGGCCTGGAGGCTGTGCCCGTCGCCGGCCCGCCCGCTGAGTTCCTCCAGCAGCGCGTGGGCCCGCGGCCGGCCGATGGCGCCGGCAAGGTAGCTCGAGGCGGCTTCGGCAAACACCAGGCCGTGCAGGGCGCCGATGTTGCGCAGCATGCGCTCCGGATCGACCTTCAGGCCGGCAAACGCGTCGTTCAGCGCGCGCAGGGCGCCGTGGGCGGACAGGAACAGGTTTGGCCACTCTGCCAGCTCGGCCTGCCAGTTGCCCAGTCCGCGCTCGTGCTCCTGGCCCATGCAGGCCAGCAGGGCGGCGGCATGCTGCGGCGTGCGGCGCGCGGCGGCCAGCGCGATCATCGACGAGACCGGGTTGCGCTTGTGCGGCATCGCCGATGAACCGCCGCGCCCGTTGCCGGACGGTTCGGCCAGCTCGGCGACCTCGCCTTGCGCCATCAGGCTCAGGTCCGTCGCCAGTTTGCCCAGGCTTCCGGTCAGTACGGCCACTTCCATGCCCAGCCTGACCCATTCGTCGCGCTGGGTATGCCATGCGGCATCCGCGACCTTCAGGCGCAGTTCCTTTCCCACGCGTTCGGCCACGGCCGCGCCGTGATCGGCCATGGTCGACAGCGTGCCGACCGCACCGCCCAGCTGCAGCTGCAGCGCCCGGGCGGCGGCTGCGCGCACCTGTCCGCGCGCACGCACCAGCGGCGCCAGCCAGCCGGCGGCCTTGAAGCCGAGGCTGGTCACCTGGGCCGGCTGCATCAGGGTGCGCGCGAGCACGGGTGTGGACAGGTGCCCGGCGGCGAGCTCCAGCAGGTGCCCGCCGAGGTCGTGCAGGGCGTCGTCGAGCAGTTGCAAGGCCTCGCGCGTGACGAGCACCATTGCGGTGTCGAGCACGTCCTGGCTGGTGCTGCCCCAGTGGACGTGGCGTGCCGCATCGGCGTCGTACAGGGCCACCGTCCTGGTAAGTTCCTTCACCAGCGGAATGGCGAGGCTGCCGGCACGGCGCCCGGCGTGGACGATGGCGGGGATATCGTAGAGCTGGGCGTTGGACACGCCGGCGATGGCAAGCGCTGCCGCCGGCGGTATCAGCCCTTCCGCGGCCTGCGCCCGCGCCAGCGCCGCTTCAAAAGCGAACATGGCCTGCACCACCGCCGCGTCGTCGAACGCGGCGATCATGTCCGGCGTGGTCAGGAAACTGTCGAAGATCGAAACACTCACTGGCGCTCCCGCTTGGTCGGGGTCATACATAATCAAAGAAAACGGTTTCGTGCTCGCCCTGCATCCGGATATCCCATCGATACTGTCCGTCGTCCGTCTTCCGGGCAAGCAGGGTGCCGCGGCGCGCTTCCGGCACCTGGTTCAGTATGCCGGACTGCGCCAGTGCGGCATCGTCTTCGAGGAACACCGCCGTGAACTGGTGCTTCACCAGTCCGCGCGCGAACACGGTGACGTACATCACAGGTTCGCCCTGCGCAGGCTGTGCCGGCAGCGACACGCGCATGCTGAATTCGCCTTGCTCGCCGCTCGGCACCCGGCGAAAGCCCGGGATCATCTGCCCGGGCTCGGCGGGGGCCGCCTGCGGCGTCCATGCCTCGATCTGGGCGTCGTTGATCGGGTTGCCGTCGCCGTCGTAGATGATGCCGCTGACGAGGATCGTCGCGCCGGTCGCCTTCACCGTGTCCGGCAAACCGGCATCGACAGCCCACTGCCACGCTTCGTGCGAGAACGGGCCGATGGTCTGGGAGGTGGTGATCTTGCTCATTATGCTCATTTTGCGTCTCCTTACAGGCCCATGGGCGTGGCGTTGCGTCCGCGCAGGACGATATCGAATTCGTAGCCCAGCATCTCGGCGCCAACGGTGTGCTCGAGGCTGAAGCGCGAGACCAGGCGCTGGCGCGCCGCCTCGTCGGGCACGCTCTGGAAGATGGGATCGTAGTCGAACAGGGGATCGCTCGGAAAATACATCTGGGTCACCAGGCGCTGCGCGTACACGTTGCCAAACAGCGAAAAGTGGATGTGCGCCGGGCGCCATGCCTTGTCGTGGTTGCCCCAGGGGTAGGGACCGGGCTTGATCGTCACGAAGCGGTAGCGGCCCTCGTCGTCGGTCAGCATCTTGCCGACGCCATGGAAATTCGGGTCGAGCGGGGCCGCGTGCTGGTCCTTCCTGTGCCAGTAGCGCCCGGCCGAATTGGCCTGCCACACTTCGACCAGCGAGTTGCGCACCGGCTTGCCGTCCTCGTCGAATACACGCCCGGCGACGACGATCTTCTCGCCGAGGGGCTCGCCGTCGCCGTGTACGGTCAGGTCGGCATCGTTCGGCAGCAGGATGTGCGGGGCGGCGGCGATGTTCTGCGTGACCGGCACGGGGGCCTCGATCCGCAACATCGGGAGCAGGGGGCCGCGTTTGACGGTGGACTTATAGGCCGGGTAGACGAGCTCCGGGTAGACGCCCGGTGGAACGAGATCGAATTTCACAGCGTTGTCTCCTTCGATTGATTGGTGGTGGTGCCGGGACAGCGTAAGGAAATGCGCAGGTCGCCGCAATAGGCGAATGGCCGCGCCGATCGCATAGCGCACAATGTGTGCGACAATCGCACAAACCACCGAGGATTTTAGCGAATGATGGATCAAGCGGAACGTCCGCTGGCACGCGACCTCGTCGCCGGCCTGGACAAGGGCCTGAAAGTGATCGAGGCGTTCGACCAGGAGCGCTCGCGCCTGACGATCGCCGAGGTGGCGCAAGCTACCGGGCTGACCAGGGCGGCAGCGCGCCGCTACCTGATCACGCTGACCCACCTTGGCTACATGCGCCACGAGAACAAGCTGTTCTCGCTGACCCCGGCGGTGTTGCGGCTCGGGCAATCCTACCTGCATTCGGCCAGGCTGCCGCGCATCGTGCAACCCCTGCTGTACCGGCTCGCATACTCGCTCGGCGAGGCAGCCTCGGTCGGTGTGCTCGACCATGAGCAGCTGGTCTGCGTGGCTGCGGTGAGCGCCGGGCAGCTGGTGTCGGGGACGCTGCAGCCAGGCACGCGCGTGCCGGCCTATTGCACAGCCAACGGCCGGGTCCTGCTGGGGAGCCTGCCGCAGGCCGAGGTCGACCGTTTCCTCGAGCGCGTGCAGCCCGAACAGATTACGCAGCACACAATCGTCAACAAGGAGCGCCTCTCGCTCGAGATCGCCCGTGGGCGCGCCCAGGGTTATGTGCTGGTCGACCAGGAACTGGAGCTGGGCCTGCGTGCGATTGCCGTGCCGATCAAGAATTTTCGGGGCGATGTCGTGGCGGCGATGAACGTCAGCGTCCACGCCGCGCGCCTGCCGGCCGGGCAGATGGTCGAGCGCTGCCTGCCGGCGATGATCAAGATTCAGGTGGAACTGGGCGCCTTGCTCTAGGTGTCAGGCAGTGGCGGCGGCATGGGTCTGCTGGCGGAATTGCTTCGGCGTCAGCTTGACCAGCTTCTTGAACAAGCGACTGAAGCTTGCGGCAGGCTTCGAGCATCAGCCGGTCCTGGGTCATGTCGAAAGCGGTCTTGCCGGCGAGCTTAGCCCTCGTGGCCCGCAGCGGCGAAGAGCACGTTCTGGTCGATCGTCAGCACGTAGCCGTGCGCTTCTTCGGAAAAATCGAAGCCGTGCGCGAGGGAAGGGTGGATCGTCAGCGCGACCGGCCCGCCGCAGTCCCAGCCGTCGCCGTCGATGTCGCCTTGACCCGTCCGCCGATTAAAAAAAGTACCTGGAACAGCCCGGCATGCCGGTGCGTTCCGATGTGCCAGTCGTGCTGGCGGCTGCGTGTTTCGATCAGCTCGATATGCACGCTTTCGGTGTCGAGGCCCCGCCTTAGCTCGCCATACAGCGCGAATTCCGGGATCCTGACGGGCGGTGCGATAGGTAGGCCGGGCATGGAGGCAAACGGTGCGAGAGCGGTTAAAGGTAAAAATAGTACAAGTTTTTCACGCCTCTATCCATTCTTATCCTGGCCACCCGGGACTAAGATGAAGTCAACCAAAACAGAAGGGAGGCAACATCATGCGTACCCAGGTCGCCATCGTCGGCGCCGGCCCCGCCGGCCTTCTGCTTTCCCACCTGCTGCACCTGAACGGCATCGAGTCGGTCGTGCTCGAGATGCGCAGCCGCGCCGAGATCGAGGCCACGATCCGGGCCGGCGTGCTCGAACAAGGCAGCATGGACATCCTCAACGAGGCCGGTGTCGGTGAGCGCATGCGCAAGGAAGGCGCGCTCCATTATGGAATCGAACTGGCATTCGCCGGCAAGCGCCATCGCATCGACCTCGCCGAACTCACAGGCAAGGCCATCACGGTCTACCCCCAGCATGAGCTGATCATCGACCTCGTCGCGGCACGGCTCGCAGCCGGCGGCCAGCTGCTGTTCAGTGCCAGCGATGTCGCGCTCGATGGCCTTGAGGGCCTTGATGCCGGCCGGCCATCGGTCAGCTTCGTGCACGGCGGCCAGGCGCAGCACCTGGAGGCGGATTTCGTGATCGGCTGCGGCGGCTTCCATGGCGTGTCGCGCCCGATGATTCCCCCAGGCGTGCGCCAGGACTTCCAGCGCACCTATCCCTTTGGCTGGTTCGGCATCCTGGTCGAGTCCGCGCCATCGTCAGACGAACTGATCTACGCGCAACACGAGCGGGGTTTCGCCCTCATCAGCACCCGGTCGCCGGCGGTCCAGCGCCTGTATTTCCAATGCGACCCGCACGACCATGTCGACAACTGGTCGGACGACCGCATCTGGTCCGAGCTGCATGCGCGGGTGGACATCAACGACGGCTGGAAGGTAAAGGAGGGCAGGATCTTCCAGAAGAACATCATCGGCATGCGCAGCTTCGTGTGCGCCCCGATGCGTTCGGGCCGCCTGTTCCTGGCCGGCGACGCCGCGCATATCGTGCCGCCCACCGGCGCCAAGGGGATGAACCTGGCGATTTCCGACGTGCGCCTGCTGTCGCGTGCGCTCGACGCGTTCTGCAAGCGCGGCGCCGAAGACCTGCTGGACGGCTATTCGGACGCGGCCCTCAAGCGCGTGTGGCGCGCGGAGTACTTCTCATGGTGGATGACCCGCCTGCTGCACACCTTCGCGGACGCGTCGCCCTTCGAACGCCAGGTGCAACTGGCCGAACTGGAGAACGTCGTCTCGTCACGGGCGATGCAGACGGCGCTGGCGGAAAATTACGTCGGCGCGTTTTGATGGGGGTGGCGCCTGGCTTGTGAAGTTCCACAGCCGAACACACTACTGTTAGTGGCTTGCGCGGCCGGCGGCACTGGCCTACACTCTGGAGCATAAGTTCTGTCATCAAACATTGGTGCGATGAACGAACATCATGGTAGGGTTATTCATGTGCTGCCATGCCTGGCCGCTGTCCCAGGCCCACGAATCTAGTAAAAAGTTTCGGAGTCAAGCATGAGCCAACAAGAAGCCGCCCTGGTCACGGGCGGCAGCGCCGGCATCGGCCGGGCCATCTGCGAGGCGCTGCTCGCGCAGGGGCGCACTGTTGTCAATCTCGACTACAACAAGCCGGACTGGGGCCATGACAAGCTCGTGTCCTTCCAGGCGGACCTCACGCAGCAACAGGAAACCCGGGAGATCGCGCGGCAGATCACGTCAAGCCACGACGTCACTGCACTGGTCAACAACGCCGGCGCCACCCGTCCCGGCACGATCGACACCGCTACGATGGCCGACCTCGATTACGTGGTCGACCTGCACTTCAAGGCCAGCATCATCCTGATCCAGGCGGCATTGCCGGCGCTGCGCGCATCAAGGCAGGGCCGCATCGTCAACATGTCGTCGCGTGCGGGACTGGGCAAGGCGGAGCGCGTCGTGTATTCGGCCACCAAGGCCGGTTTGATCGGCCTGACGCGCACGCTGGCGCTCGAGCTCGGCGGCGACGGAATCACCGTGAATGCCGTGGCGCCAGGGCCGATTGCGACGGAACTCTTCCGGCAAAGTAACCCTGACGGCGCGCCCCAGACAAAACGCATCATCGACAGCATCGTCGTCGGGCGTCTCGGCACTCCAGGGGACGTGGCGCGTGCCGCGCTGTTCTTCCTTTCTCCAGATAACGGGTTCGTGACCGGCCAGGTGCTGTATGTGTGCGGTGGCACGACGCTCGGCGTCGCACCGGTCTGACTTGACAATGCTACGGGCCGGGCGACCGTACCCGGACCCCTACCGACGGGACTGCCCGTTCACATCGCCCGCAGCGGCATTTGCGCCCCTGCAGGTATAACTTCTCGGAGACCATCCATGCCACGTTTCGTTCCTGATACCGCTTTCAAGTGCCGCACCACCCTTGTCGCTGCGGCCGCCGTTGGCGTCCTGTCGCTGGCCCCCCTGGCTGCGCAAGCCCAGGCGGCCTTCCCGACCAAGACCATCACGATCGTCGTACCCTTCTCGGCAGGTGGCACCACCGACATCCTGGCGCGCGTCGTCGGGCAATACATGAGCAAAGATCTTGGCCAGACGGTGCTGGTCGATAATCGCGCCGGCGCGGGCGGGAACATCGGCGCCCAGGCCGTGGCGCGGGCTGCGCCGGACGGTTACACGCTCCTCATGGGTACCGTCGGTACGCACGCGATCAACCAGAGCCTCTACAAGAAGCTGGCCTTCGATCCGGTCAAGGACTTCACGCCGCTGTCGCGCGTGGCGCTGGTGCCGAACCTGCTTGTGGTCAATCCTTCGCAACCGTATAAGAACGTCAAGGAAATGATCGCCTATGCAAAGGCCAATCCGGGCAAGGTCACCTTCGGCTCGTCGGGCAATGGCAGCTCGATTCACCTGTCCGGTGAACTCTTCAAGCAGATGGCCGGCGTCGACATGCAGCACGTGGCCTACCGTGGCAGTGCGCCGGCGCTGACCGACCTTCTCGGAGGCCAGATCGCCGTCATGTTCGACAACATGCCGTCGGCAATTAGCCACGTGAAAGGCGGCAAGCTGCGCGCCCTGGCAGTGACCACGCCAAAGCGCTCGCCGGCATTGCCGAACGTGCCAACCATCGCCGAGGCTGGCGTGCCCGGCTACGAAGCCACATCCTGGTTTGGCCTGCTGGCGCCTGCCCGGACACCTGCGCCGGTGGTCGCGAGGCTGAACGCCTCCATCCTCAAGGCGCTGGCCGACCCGGAGGTGAAGAAGAAAATGGCGGAGCAGGGGGCCGAACCTCACGGGGAGAAGCCGGAGCAGTTTGCGCAGTTCATCCAGGGCGAAACGGCGAAGTGGGGCAAGATCGTGAAGCAGTCGGGCGCGACGACCGACTGATCACGAGGGCCGGGAGGCAGGAATGAGACGCAATGCGATGCTGCGCGATAATCTGATGGTGCCCGGAGCCGGGATCGAATACGCCTAACTTTGTCATCGGAAGAACCCGGCTCGCCCGGGAGCTCAGCTTCACCAGCGCCAGGTCTCCTCTCGCCACCATGCGGTAGACCGTCGCGTGCGAGATTCCCGATCGGTGTATCACCGTCGAGATGCGGTAGGGCGAGGGGGGGGCGGATTGTACGGATAACCAGGACAGCGAACTGCAGGAACAAGTGGCGTCGTTGACAACAATGGACGTCACTTGTAGCATCGCGCCTAATCATGAAGCGCCTCTCTCGTCCATCGCGGCTCCTTGCTGCGGCGATCACCCTCTTCAGCATCCTGTTCATGCAGCTTGCTGTGGCGGCCTACGCCTGCCCCGCGCTGAGCCTGGGGCACGGCAGCGCGGTTGCCAGCACATTCGCGCCCATGTCGGCCTACATGCCGCCAGACGAGATGCCGGCCTGCCACGCGATGGACCCGGTGCAGCCCAGCCTTTGTGACGCCTACCACCAGGCGGACAGCCAATCGCTCGACAAGCCGGCGGTGCCGCCGCTGGCGCCCTTCCTGGCCGTTGGCTTCGGGTTGCCGCTGCGGCCGCTGGACCTCGTTTATCGACCAGACTTCACCTCCGCTAATCCTCCCTTCCTGGCGCGAACGACGGCGCCGCCCCTGGCAATCCGCCACTGCTGTTTCCGTATCTGATCCTCCTGCTTGCCCGGTCTGTCGTCGCTGTGCCTGGTGCATTGGCGATGTTGTGCATTGCATTGTGGAGGATCCATGTTTATCCCATACACCGCGCCCGTGCTGGCGCGTCATCGCGCCTGCCGAGGCGGCGCACGGTTCGTGCTCGCCTCATTTTTCGCCGCATTGTGCGGTGGTGCTGCCGCGCTTGAGAATCCGCTGACACTGCAGGAGGCGCAGCTGCGCGCGGTAGAACGCTCCCGTCTCCTGGCCGCGAAGGACCATGCCGTCCACGCATCGCGAGAACAGGCGGTCGCCGCCGCGCGCCTGCCCGACCCGGTCCTGAAGCTTGGCGTCGACAACCTACCGGTCGAAGGACCGGACCGGTTCAGCACCACGCGCGATTTCATGACCCAGCGCCGCATCGGCCTCATGCAGGACCTGACGCGCGCCGACAAGCGGCGCTTGCGCGCAGAGCGCTTTGAACGCGAAGCCGACAAGACGTCGGCGGAAAAGACCGCGGCCGCCGCCGCGATCGAGCGCGACACGGCGATGGCCTGGCTGGACCGCTATTATTTTGAGGCGATGGCAGGGCTGGTCGCCGAACAGGAACAGCAGGCGAGCCTGGAGGTCGCGGCGGCCGAGGCTGCATACCGTGGCGGACGCGGCGCACAAGCCGACGTCTTCGCCGCCGGCGTCGAGGCGCTTGCCCTGGCTGACCGCTCCCGCGAGCTGGGACGGCGCGTCGCCAACGCCAAACTGGCGCTCGCGCGCTGGATCGGCGAGGCGGCGCAACTCCCCCTCGCAGGCAAGCCGGTGCTTGACGCCGTCCCGCTCGAACCCGGGACACTGGAGACCCAGCTCGGCCATCACCCCGAGATCGCCGTGTTGCGAAAGCAGGAAGACATCGCCGCAACCGAAGCAGCGCTTGCGCGAGCCGACAAAAAGGCGGACTGGAGCGTCGAAGTCGCGTTCCAGCAGCGCGGGCACGCGTACTCGAACATGCTGTCTGTCGGCGTGTCCGTTCCCTTGCAGTGGAATCAAGGTAACCGGCAGGACAGGGAGGTATCGGCACGGCTGGCACAGCTCGAACAGGCGCAGGCCGAAAGCGAGGACGCTCTGCGCGCGCACGTAGCCGAGGTGGGGGCCATGCTCAACGAGTGGCGGGACAACCGGGAGCGCCAGGCGCGACTCGAGCAGGACCTGCTTCCGCTGGCACGCTCACGGACCACGTCGGCCGTCGCGCATTACCGCGGCGGCAAGATGTCGCTCGCCGACGTCCTCGCTGCACGCAGGGGGGAACTCGATGCGCGTTTGCAGGTGCTGCAGCTGGAGGCGGACACTGCCCGTCTCTGGGCGCAGCTCCGGTTCCTGGTCCCGGCAAGCGGACAACGCGATGCGAACCAAGGTATGGACAGGAGGCAGCAATGAACCGGAAAACCATGGCGATTGCCCTGCTTGCGGCGCTCGCCGCCGGGGCAGGTGGGTATGGCGCCTATCGGCTTGGGATGAACAAGGGAATGGAAGCCGCGACCGGCGCGCCCGATCCCGCGACTGGAAGGAGGGTGCTGTACTGGCACGACCCGATGGTGCCTGGCCAGAAATTCGACAAGCCAGGCAAGTCGCCTTTCATGGACATGCAACTCGTTCCGGTGTACGCCGATGCGCCTGCGGACGAGGGCAAGGTCTCGATCAGTCCGGTGGTGCAACAGAATCTCGGGATGCGCACCGCCGAAGTCACGCGCGGCAAGCTGGCCATGAGCGTCGAAGCCGTCGGCACCGTCGCCTGGAACGAGCGCGACGTCGCGCTGGTGCAGGCACGCAGCGCCGGCTTCGTCGAGCGGCTGTTCGTGCGGGCGCCTCTCGATCCGGTGAAGAAGGGCCAGCCGCTGGCGGCCCTGTACGTGCCGGACTGGGTCGCCGCGCAAGAGGAATTCCTGGCGGTGAAGCGCATGTCCGGGACCGGCCTTGATGGCCTGTTGGATGGCGCCCGCCAGCGCATGCGCCTTGCAGGCATGAGCGACGACCAGATTCGGGCTGTCGACTCCGGCGGGAAGGTGCAGCCGCGTGTGACGATCAACGCCCCGGTCGGCGGCGTCGTGTCGGAGCTGTCGGTACGGGAGGGAATGACGGTCGCCGTCGGCGCACCGATGTTCCGGATCAACGGGCTGAGTACCGTCTGGGTCAACGCGGAAGTGCCGGAAGCGGCCGCGGCGCAGGTGCGCCCCGGCACCCTCGTGGAAGCGCGCACCCCATCCTCGCCCGGCACCGTGCTGAAAGGCCGGGTCAGCGCGATCCTGCCGGAAGTCGATCCGGCAACGCGAACCCTGCGCGCGCGGATCGAACTGGAGAATCCGGGGCAGCGGCTCGTGCCGGGCATGTTCACGACCGTGCGCTTCACGCCAGCCGCGGGCGCGGACAGGCTGCTGGTACCGACCGAAGCAGTCATCCAGACGGGGCAGCGCAGCGTCGTGATGGTGGCGCTCGGAGAGGGCAAGTTCGCGCCGGTGGAGGTCGAACCTGGCAGCGAGAGCGGCGGCAAGACCGAGATCCGCGGTGGACTCGAGGCAGGGCAGGAAGTGGTGGTTTCCGGCCAGTTCCTGATCGATTCGGAAGCAAGCCTGCGCGGAACCGCGACTCGCCTGGCCGAGCCCCCGCAGGCCAGGCAAGTCCCGCCGGCCGCACAGCCGCGGCCGGCCGATGCGGGCGCCACACGCCACCGCGGCGAAGGCAAGGTCGAGAGCGTCGACAAGGACGAAATCGTCGTCTCGCACGGGCCGATTCCAAGCCTGCAATGGCCACCGATGACGATGGGTTTCAAACTGCCCGCCAGCGGATTGCCGGGCAAGTTCGCTGTCGGAGACTCGGTGACCTTCGAGTTCCGGCAAAGCGGTGAGGGCGAATACGAGATCATCAACATCACCCGGACGCCCGGGGAGAAGAAAGGGCGGAAATGATCGCCCGACTGATCCGGTGGTCGATCGCCAACCGCTTCCTGGTGCTGCTGGCTACGGTGGCCATGACCGCATGGGGCATCTGGTCCCTCCAGCGCACGCCGCTCGACGCGCTTCCCGACCTGTCCGACGTGCAGGTGATCATCCGCACGACCTGGCCGGGCCAGGCTCCGCAGATCGTCGAGAACCAGGTGACGTATCCGCTGACGACCACGATGCTGTCGGTTCCCGGGGCGAAGACCGTGCGCGGCTATTCGTTCTTCGGCGACTCCTTCGTCTACATCCTGTTCGAGGACGGGACCGATCCGTACTGGGCGCGTTCGCGGGTACTGGAATACCTGAACCAGGTCCAGGCGCGCCTGCCGGCCCAGGCGAAGACCGCCCTCGGGCCGGATGCCAGCGGCGTCGGCTGGATCTATGAATACGCGCTGGTCGACCGCAGCGGCAAGATGGACCTGTCGCAGTTGCGCGCTCTCCAGGACTGGTTCCTCAAGTACGAGCTGAAAACGGTTCCCAACGTCGCGGAAGTGGCCAGCCTGGGCGGCATGGTGCGCCAGTACCAGATCGTGCTCGATCCTGACCGGCTGCGCGCCTATGGCATCCCGCACGGCGCGGTGATCGAGGCGGTGCAGAAGGCGAACCAGGAGACCGGAGGCTCGGTGCTGGAGCTTGGCGAAGCGGAGTACATGGTGCGCGCAAGCGGGTACCTGGGAACGCTCGACGACTTCCGCAAGATACCCTTGACGGCCTCCCAGGCTGGCGTACCGGTGCGGCTTGGGGACGTCGCGCGCATCCAGATGGGGCCGGAAATGCGGCGTGGGATCGCGGAACTGAACGGGGAAGGGGAGGTGGCCGGCGGCGTGATCGTCATGCGTTCCGGGAAGAACGCGCTCGAGACCATCCAGGCTGTCAAGGTGAAGCTCGCAGCGCTGAAGGCCAGCCTGCCGGCGGGTGTCGAGATCGTGCCGACCTACGACCGGTCAGGCCTGATCGAGCGGGCCGTCGACAACCTGCGCACCAGGCTGGTCGAGGAATTCGTGGTGGTGGCGGTGGTGTGCGGCATTTTCCTGTTCCACCTGCGCTCGGCACTTGTGGCCATCGTCACCCTGCCGATTGGCATCCTGGCCTCCTTTATCGTCATGCAGCACCAGGGCGTGAACGCCAACATCATGTCGCTCGGCGGCATCGCCATCGCGGTGGGGGCGATGGTCGATGCGGCGGTCGTGATGATCGAGAACGCGCACAAGCATATCGAGGCATGGAACCACCAGCACCCCGGGGCGACGCTCGATGGCGAGAAGCGGTGGCAGGTGATCGGCGACGCCGCCGCCGAGGTCGGGCCGGCGCTGTTCTTCTCGCTGCTGATCATCGTGCTGTCGTTCATCCCGGTGTTCACGCTGGAGGCGCAGGAAGGGCGGCTGTTCGCGCCGCTGGCGTTCACCAAGACCTATGCCATGGCAGCCGCGGCCGGCCTGGCGGTCACGCTGATTCCGGTGCTGATGGGTTACCTGATCCGTGGCCGGATTCCCGAAGAACGCGCGAATCCTTTGAACCGCTTCCTGATCGCGCTGTACCGGCCGCTGCTCGAGCGGGTACTGCGTTTTCCGAAGGCGACGCTGCTCGTGGCCGGGCTGGTCGTCGCGATCACCCTGTGGCCGCTGGCGCGCCTGGGCGGCGAATTCATGCCGCCGCTGGACGAAGGCGACCTGCTGTACATGCCCTCCGCGCTGCCGGGCTTGTCAAGCGGCAAGGTGTCGCAGTTGCTGCAGCAGACCGACCGCCTGATCAAGACGGTGCCGGAGGTCCAGTCCGTGTTCGGCAAGGCCGGCCGCGCCGAAACGGCCACCGATCCCGCGCCGCTCGAGATGTTCGAGACGACGATCCAGTTCAAGCCGCGCGACCAATGGCGGCCCGGCATGACGCCGGAAAAGCTGGTCGAGGAACTGGACCGGGTGGTCAAGGTCCCCGGCCTGTCGAACATCTGGGTGCCGCCGATCCGCAACCGCATCGACATGCTCGCGACCGGCATCAAGAGCCCGGTGGGCATCAAGGTGGCCGGCACCAGCCTGGCGGAGATCGACCGCATCGCAGGCGAGATCGAGCGCATCGTGAAGGATGTGCCAGGGGTGTCGTCCGCGCTCGCGGAGCGCCTGCGCGGCGGGCGCTACATCGATGTCGACATCGATCGCGGCGCGGCCGCACGCTATGGGCTGAATATCGCGGACGTGCAAAGCGTGGTCTCGGCGGCGATCGGCGGCGACAACATCGGCGAGACGGTCGAAGGCCTGCAGCGCTTCCCCATCAACGTGCGCTACCCGCGCGAGTTCCGCGATTCCCTGGAGCGGCTGCGCCAGCTGCCGGTGCTGACCGCGCGCGGGGCCCGGATCCGCCTGGGAGACGTGGCGTCGATCCGCATCAGCGACGGTCCCCCGATGCTGCGCAGCGAGAATGCGCGCTTGTCGGGGTGGGTCTATGTCGACATCCGCGGGCGCGACATGCATGCGGTGGTGCGCGACATGCAACAGGCAGTCGCGCGTAAAGTAGCGCTGCCGGCGGGATATGCGGTGTCCTGGTCCGGCCAGTTCGAGTACCTGGAGCGCGCCAGCGAGAGGCTCCAGGTCGTGGTGCCGGCGACGCTCCTGATCATCTTCGTGCTGCTGTACATGACCTTCAAACGTGCCGACGAGGCAGTCCTGATCATGGCGACGCTGCCGTTCGCGCTGGCCGGCGGCGTGTGGCTGCTGTGGCTGCTGGGGCACCACGTGTCGGTCGCCAGCGCGGTCGGCTTCATCGCGCTCGCTGGCGTCGCGGCCGAGTTCGGGGTGATCATGCTGCTGTACCTGAAGCACGCATGGGAAGCGCGCCAGCGCCGCGGCGTCGCGTCCGAGGCAGATTTGCTGGACGCGATCCGCGAGGGTGCCGTACTGCGGGTGCGCCCGAAGGCCATGACCGTCGCCGTGATCATCGCCGGCCTGGTGCCGATCGTCGTGGGCGGCGGCACGGGTTCCGAGATCATGCAGCGTATCGCCGCACCCATGGTTGGCGGCATGATCACGGCGCCGCTTTTATCGATGTTCGTCGTGCCCGCGGCGTACTTGCTGATGCGGCGGCGCGAGCTGCATGCGGCCAGGCGTGAAGCATCTGTACAGCCGGCCACCTGCGATGAGGCCTGATTTTGCCAGGCCGGCCGCTGCGCGTGCATAATGCGCAGCGGCCGGTTTGCCCTGCCGGGTAACTCAACTCAAACACGATAAGTATGCAATCAGCCTTCTGGGTGCGACGCGCCCACAAATGGATCGGGCTGGTCATCGGGGTACAGGCGCTGCTCTGGATGATCAGCGGCCTGTACATGGTCGTCGTTCCGCTCGAGGTCATCCACGGCGACCACCTGGCGCATGTGCCCACCGAAGCACTCAAACCCGCCGGCAGCCGCATCACGCAAGCGCGCCTGCACGCGCTTTACCCCGGCATTACCGCCTTTCGCATGAAGAGCCTGCTTGGAAAGGAGGCTTACGAAATCAAGCAAGGACATCGGACCACCCTGGTGGATGCGGCGGACGGCGGGAAAATGAGTCCGCTCGGCCGGGAGGATATCGTCGCGCTGGCAGACGCGGCCTATGTCGGCGAAGGCAGCATCCGCGGCGTGGAGTGGGTCACCAAGGCACCTCAGGAAGTCGGCGCACGGCCAGTGCCCCTGTGGGCGGTCCATTACGACGAGCCAGGCAAGACGACTCTGTACTTTTCGCCCTTTACCGGTGAGCTCGTGGCGCGGCGTCATGAACTCTGGAGGTGGTTCGATTTCCTGTGGATGTTCCACATCATGGACTACGAAGAGCGCGAGGACGTGAACAACACGCTCCTGCGCGTGGCGTCGATCTCCGGGCTGGCGTTCGCGCTGAGCGGAGCCTGGCTGCTCTTCTACAGTGTCAAGCGAAGGAAACAGGCATGAGCCACTGGATGCGGCGACTTCACAAGTGGGCAGGACTCATCCTGGCGATCCAGTTCGTGTTGTGGATGTCCAGCGGGGTCATGATGAGCCTGCTCGACGCGGACAAAGTGGCTGGACGCGAGTTTCGTGTCAAGCCGCCGGTGCCGCCGGCATGGCCGCGCGATGTCCTGAGCACGGACGCGGTGCTGGCCGCCACAAAAGAAAGCATCATGACCATCAGTTCCGGCTGGCTGCTCGACCAGCCTGTTTACCGGCTCCAGAACGGCGAGCGCAGCTGGCTTGTCCGCGCAAGCGATGCCACCGCCGTTATGGTCGACGCGCAGCTCGCCGCAAGGATCGCACGGGCGTCTTACTCCGGCCCCGGTAAAGCCGGTTCCCCGCGCCTGCAGGAATCCACGCTGGAGACGCGCAACCACAAGGAGCCGGCCTGGCGCATCGACTTCGACGATGCCGACGAGACGTCGGTCTACGTATCGAGCAGGTCGGGCGCCGTGCTCGAACACAGGAACAGTACCTGGCGCCTGTTCGACCTGTTCTGGATGCTCCACATCATGGACTACAGCGAGCGGACAAACTTCAACAATCCTTTGTTGGTCTCGAGCGCGATCGGCGGCTTATGGATGGCATTGACGGGCGTCTGGCTGCTGTTCGTCAGCGTCCGTCTGGCGGAATTCGTCCCCAGCCGCTGGCGTCGGAGCCGCACCGTCAACCTGGTCGACACCAGCGGGAGGCGGCAGCGTTCGGTCGATGTCGTACAGGGCGACACGGTATTCCAGGCGCTGGCCCGCTCCGGCCTGCAGCTGCCCTCGAATTGCGGCGGCGGACAAAGCTGCGGACTATGCGAGGTCAGATGCGTCGGGAATGTACCGGAACCGACAAGTGCCGACCGCGCGCTGCTGTCGCCGTCCAAACTCGAGGCGGGTTACCGGCTGGCCTGCAACCTGCCCGTGAAGCGCAGTCTCGACATCGACGTCGGGGACGCCACGGCCCTGGCCGCCGAGCGGGCAGGGGTCGTCACAAGCGTCAAGCCCTTGTCGCCCTTCCTGCGCGAGATAACGGTGCGCCCGAACGCACCAGTCGCGTGTCGTCCAGGCGCATACGTCCAGGTCCATGTTCCGGCGTATGAGCGCGATGCCAGCGACCTCGAGATTCCCGAGGACCATCATGAGGACTGGCGGACTGCGGGGACGCTCGCAGCGCTCGCGAACGATGCGCCGGTACGCCGGTCGTATTCGGTGGCAGTGCCGCTCGAACGCCGCGACGGGCAACTGACTTTCCTGGTCCGCTTCATTCCCGGCCCAAGGCCGGGCAGGGGATCCGGCTACATGTACACGCTGAAGGCCGGCGACGAGCTGCGCTTCAGCGGTCCGTTCGGTGATTTCGCCCTGAAGACGGGAACACGTGAAAAGGTGTTCATCGGTGGCGGCGCCGGCATGGCGCCGTTGCGCGCAATGATCCACGAGTTGCTGGCAAAGGGCGCTATAGAGCCAATCCACTTCTGGTACGGCGCGCGCAGCCGCCGCGATGCGCCTTATGTGGAAGAGATGCGCGACTTTGCGTCGAAGTACCCGAACTTCCACTGGCACCTGGTGCTGTCGGAAGCGGCAGGCGAGGGTAACGCGCGGTCCCGATTTGTCCATGAAGCGGTGCTGGAGGGCCTGTTGCGCACGCACTCGGATATTTCGTCGCTTGAGTTTTATGTTTGCGGCCCGCCGGCGATGCTATCGGCAACTCGTCAGATGTTACGGGCATTGGGCGTGGAAGACGCGCAGGTGGCATACGACGACTTCAAGATTTAATGCTTGGACCTTATTCGTCAACTGGCAGTAATTGATGGTTTAATGGCGCAACTGCCATGCCCGCCGCCCGGATAATGAGCTTCATGTTGGATTCACCAGGAAGCCCCATGAAGCATTTATTGTCGACCATCCGTCACTCGGAGGGCAAGCACAAGCTTTACGATGTGACCGTCGTATCGGCAAGCGGTGGTCTGGTCGCGACGAGTGCTGGCTTGGAAGTGATGACGCAGCCGCTATCGGCGCTGGACGACATTGCCCTCGATACCGTGATCGTGGCAGGCGGCTGTGCCGGCGAAGAGTATTACGCGCCTCGCGAGTTGGCTGACTGGATTGCGCGTCGCGCGCCGCAGGTTCGGCGCCTGTACTCCGTCTGCACCGGTGCATTCCTTCTGGCAGCTGCAGGCCAGCTGAATGGACGTCGGGTCTCTACCCACTGGGCTTGGGCGGACCGGCTGCGCCGACTGAATCCCGATGTCGAGGTGGATCATGACAAGATTTTCGTTCGCGACGACTTGCGGCGCGTGTTCCAGCGACAAATCGGGATTACTCCTGGAGAGTACCGCAGCCGCTTTTCCACACATGCTACTCCGAAATAGCAACCTAGATTAAAGAAGTGTGATGCCAAAACGCTTCACTACGGGTGCAAACGCCCCGAAACAAGCCATCGTAATCAGCGCACACGAACCAGGCGTCCACCAGAACCCCACGCGCTGCAGCAACCAGGGAAATACCAGGAACATCGGCAGGGTCGGAACTACATACCAGAACGTGTACCACGCATGCTTGGCCAGCCTGGCTTCCGGCTGTTTTTCGATATGCAGCCAGACCAGGGTCAGCAGTGTGATCGTCGGAAGGGCGGCAACGAAGCCGCCGAAGCGATCACTGCGCTTCGCTACCTCTGACACCAGCACGACAACCGCCGCCGTAATCAGGTATTTCGTGATAAGCCACTTCATCGTCTCTTCAATAAATTCGTTACTCGGTGACCATCGAAATGGCCACCGAAGTCGCATTTACTGAATTGAAAAGCGGACGCTGACAGCTTTCTTGTCTGCGAACGTGACGGCGGCGACTGCCTTGTTGCCTTTCACGAGCCTGGCGTCGCCCTTCACGACCAGCGTGTTGCCGGCGCCGGCTGCCAGCGGCAGTTCGCTCTTCTGCGCACCCTTCAACACGGTCAGGGTGCCGGTGGCGCCTGCGGTCGGCAGGTTCTTGCCGTGGTCGTCGACATAGATCGTCGTGGCGCCATCCTTGGTCACCAGCTCGAATGACAAGTCGCCCGCGGTTTGCACAATGCCGCCGTGCTTGGCCTTGGCGCCGTGCGCAAGAACGTTGCCCGACAGGGCCATACTGGCCGCGAGGGCCGCTACTGCAAAGATCTTTTTCATTGCTTACTCCAGAAAACACATGGCGGCTCGGGATGGGCGCCGCCATTTGGCCCTATGTATCAAAGCGATCAAAACGCGTCGCTACCTTTGTCCGCCAGCAGCCGCTCCAGCGGGCGACGCCCGACTTTCCAGAAGATGAGCGGCGTGAGCAGCGAATCGAGCAGGGTAGAACTGATCAGCCCGCCGAAGATGACGACCGCGACCGGATGCAGGATTTCCTTGCCCGGTGCGTCGGCGGCCAGCAGCAGCGGCGTCAGTGCAAAAGCGGCAACCAGCGCCGTCATCAGGACCGGCGTCAGGCGCTCGATCGAGCCGCGCACGATCATCGGCCATCCAAAAGTCTCGCCCTCGAACTTGCAGAGGTTGATGTAATGGCTCACCTTGAGAATGCCGTTGCGGGTCGCGATACCCGCCAGGGTAATGAAACCGACCATCGAAGCCACCGACAGCGATACCCCGGCGATCCACATGGCGACCACGCTGCCGACCAGCGCGAAGGGAATATTGCCCATGATGACGAGCGCCAGCGTCCCCGACCGGTAGCGCGAGTACAGCACCAGGAAGATCAGCACCAGCGACGCCAGCGACAGGCCGACGATCAGCTGCTGCGACTGTTCCTGGGCCTGGAACTGGCCTTCGACGCTGACGAAATAACCGCCCGGGAGCGCGCCGGCGGCGACCGTCTTGCGCACGTCCTCGATAATCCGGGACATGTTCGAGCCGTCGGTATTCGCGTACACGACGATGCGGCGGCGCCCGTTCTCGCGGCCGATCTGGTTGGGGCCGTCGCCTTCTTCGACCGTCGCGACGCTTGATAACGGGATCTGGCCGGCCGGGCTGGCGAGCATCACGCGCGCCAGGTCCTGGGGTGTGCGGTCAACGTCGGCCAGGCGCACGACCAGGTCGAACCGGCGCGGGCCGTCGATGACCTGCGTCACTCGCGTGCCTTCGGCCAGCGCCTGCAGCGCCTGCAGCACGTCGCCCGCAGCCAGGCCATACTGCGCGGCCTTGCGGTAGTCGATGCGCACCTTGACCTGCGGGATCAGGACCTGGCGCTCGACCGACAGGTCGACCAGGCCCGGCACGGAGCGCAGGCGCCCCTGCAGGCCGTCGGCCAGGCCGCGCAGGGTGTCGAGGTCGTCGCCATAGATCTTCAGGGCGATCTGCGCGCGGACGCCGGAGAGCAGGTGGTCGAGCCGGTGCGAGATCGGCTGGCCGATGGCGACCGAGGCCGGGATCACGGAGAGCTGGCTGCGGATGCTTGCCATGATCTCCTCGCGGCTTCGCTCGGAGGGTTTGAGGTCGATGTCGATCTCGGACGAGTGCACGCCTTCGGCATGTTCGTCCAGTTCGGCGCGGCCAGTGCGGCGCCCAACCCTGGTCACTTCCGGCACCTGGGCGATCAGGGTTTCGGCCAGGGACCCCATGCGGTTGGCTTCCACCAGTGAGGTGCCGGGCGTGAAGATCATGCCCATCACCAGCGAACCCTCGTTGAAAGCCGGCAGGAAGGCGCGCGGAAAGAAGGGCACGGAGGCCGCAGCCGCCACCACCACGATCAGGGCGCTTGCCAGAAGCAGGCGCACGCGCGAGAACGACCAGTTCAGTACGGCGGTATCCCATTGTTTCATGCGACGCACGATGGGGCTGTCGCCGCGGTGCAGGCGCTTCATCTTCGGCAGCAGGTAGTAGGCCAGGGCCGGGGTGACGGTCATCGACACCAGCATCGAGGCCAGAATCGAGGCAATATAGGCAATGCCCAGCGGCGCGAACAGGCGGCCTTCGATGCCCGGCAGGGCAAACAGCGGCACGAACACCAGCACCACGATCACGGTGGCGTAGACGATGCCCGAGCGCACTTCCACCGAGGCGTGCCAGATGGTTTCCAGCACCGACTGGCCGGTATCGCCGCGCTGCTTCAACCTGCGCACGATATTTTCGACGTCCACCACGGCATCGTCGACCAGTTCGCCGATCGCGATCGCCAGGCCGCCGAGCGTCATCACGTTGATCGACTGGCCGAGCAGGTGGAAAGCGAGCGCCGTTACCGCCAGCGACAGCGGGATCGCGATCAGCGAGATCAGCGTAGTGCGCACGCTGAGCAGGAAGGCGAACAGCACGATGGCGACCAGGATGGCGCCGTCGCGCAGGGCCTCGACGACGTTGCCGATCGAGTTGTCGATGAAGTTCGCCTGCCTGAACAGGACCACGGGTGGGGAAATGCCTGCCGGGAGCCCCTGTTTCAGTTCCGCCAGCGCGGTCTCGATGTCGTGCGTCAGGCGCACCGTGTCGCCAGCGGGCTGCTTTTGCACGCTGACGATCACCGCCGGCTTGCCGTTCAGGCCGGCGTCGCCGCGCTTGAAGGCCGGGGCGTAGGTGACGCCCGCGACTTGTTCGAGCAGGACGGGGGCGCCGTTCCGGTAGGCCACCGCCAGCCCCTGGATGTCTTCCAGGCGATTCGTGCGGCCCAGGTTACGGATCAGGTATTCGCGATTGTTCAGGTCGACGAAGCCGCCGCTGGTATTGGCCGCAAATCCGCGCAGCGCCGTGGTCACCTGTTCGAGCGAGACGCCGAACTGGGCCATGCGCGCCGTATCCGGCTCGACGCGCAGTTGGCGCACCTCGCCGCCGATCGGGATCACCTGCGACACGCCCGGGATCGACAAGAGGCGCGGGCGAAGCACGAAGTCTGCATACTCGCGCGCCTTCATCGGGTCGGTCCGGGCGACGTCGATCGGCAGTGCGATCAGCATGATCTCGCCCATGATCGAGGACACCGGCCCCATCACCGGCGCTATGTTCCCCGGCAGTTGTTCCTTGACCAGCGTGATCCGCTCGGACACGAGCTGCCGGTTGCGGTAGATGTCGGTGCCCCAGTCGAATTCGGCATACACGATCGACAGGCCGACGCCCGAGACCGAGCGCACCCGTGTCACGCCGGGCATGCCGTTGAGCGAAGTCTCGATCGGGAAGGACACCAACTGCTCGACTTCTTCAGGTGCCATGCCGCCGGCCTCGGTCAGCACGGTCACGACCGGCTTGTTCAGGTCGGGAAAGACGTCGACCGGGGTGCGCCATGCGGTCATGGCGCCCCAGATCATCAGCAGCAGCGCCGCCGCCAGGACGAACAGGCGGTTGTGCAGGCTGAAACGAACGATAGAATTGAACATGGGCGGGTTACCTGATCTGCTTATCTAATTTGGTTAATCAGGGAGGTACCGACGACCACGACCCTGTTGTCGGGGCTGAGCCCCCTGGTGACGATGACGGTGCCCGCATCCAGTGCCGTGGCCTCCACGGGCAGCGCAATGAAGCGCTGGGTCCCGGATTTGATCCACACCACCGTTTCATTGGCGGGGTTCCGCGCCAGCGCCGCAGCCGGCAGGGCAATGCCCTTGACCCTGGTGTCGAGCTTCGCCAGGACGGTCACCGGCTGGCCAACTGCCAGGTCGAGGGCACGGTTGGGTCCCTGAGCGCGCGCACGGAAGTTGATCGGCACCGCGCCATCGCGCAGCGTGCGCCCGCCGCCGAGCAGGGTCAGCTCGACATCCGGCACGTCAACGAGGCTTGCTGCGCTGATCTTGCGGGCGACACCTGCGTCCGTGGACAGGGCCTCGATCACCATGCGCTGCGGATCGACAATCTCGAACAGCACGTCGCGCGATTCGACGATCTGGCCGTTCAGCACCGACGCGCTGGCAATGACGCCGCTGCTGGGTGCAACGATCGCCTCGACGCCGCTGATCGAACCGGCAACTGCGCGCTCCTGGCCGAGGGTGCTGGCCAGTTCCGCCTGGGCGGCTTCGATTTCCTTGGCCGGCACTACGCCTTCGAGCGATTTCAACCGCTGCACCCGCTTGGCCAGCAGGGCCCGGTTGGCGCGCAATTCGGCGAGTTGCGCTGCCTGGTTGCCGCGCTCGATAGCCGCGCCCGTCGGGCGCAGGCGTGCCAGCACCTGGCCCTTGACCACGCGCTGGCCAGCGACCGGCAGGCCCTTTGGCCCCGGCGCGATTTGCCCGGCGAAGGGGGCCTGCACGCGTCCACCCGCATTCGGGTCGATGGCGACGCGGCCGTTCAGGGCCACGGTGCGTGCATGCTCGCCTTCCTTGACCATCAGCGTGCGCACGCCTATGCGGCGTTGGGCCAGCTTGGGGACCTGGACGCTGCCATCGGGCAGGCGCGCCAGGCCGCCCGTGGTGGCAGTCGCCTGGCCATCGAGGTGCTCGCCATTCGGACCATGGGCGCCGGGCGAGGCGAGCAGGGAAGTGGCGAACGTGGCAGCGGCAAGACCGGCAACAATTTGTTGGATCATTCTCTGTTGTGGCTTCTTCATATCAGGCTTTCTTGGGTTGACGGCGGCGGCGCGCGACAAATACTGCGGCAGCAGCGAGCACGGCGCCAGCCAGGCCGGCCAGCGCCCAGCGGCTCGCTCCGGGCCCGTGACCGTGATCGTCGGCCGCTTCGGCGACCGTCAGCGTGCCTTCGAGCAGATCGCTCTCTTCACCGGCGACCAGCGTGAACAGCAGGGCATGGGTGCCCGGTGTCGAGATGGCAGCGAGGAACGTCGGATCGTCGACCGCGTAGTCGCCGAGGTCGGCGTGGAACCTGGCCTTGGCCTTCAAATCCTTGTACTGGACTTCCAGGTCGCCCCCCAGCACCGGCTCATTGGTCTCGTAGCGGTCGATCATGATCGAGAGTTCGCCGCCGGAGAGGTGCCCGAGCAGTTCGAACGCTTCGGTGAAGGTCTCGATGCGGGGGACGGACGCGGTGGCGCCGGTGGCGGTGGTTTGGCCGTCGAGGTGTTCGCCGTTGGGCCCGTGGGCGCCGGGGCTGGCGAAGGCGGCCGGCATGGCGAGCATGGCGGCGAAGAACAGGTTCAGGTATTTCATGGAAGGATTCCTAATGCTTGGTTGAGCAGGGCATGTGCGTGCCCGAGTGCGACTTTTTGCTGGGCTACGGCGACGTCGGCCTCGTGCGTCAGCGCACGCGAACGCAGCAGTTCGGCAAGCCCCCGCTCGCCGGCCCGGAATGCCTTTTCGAACAGCGCGGTGTGTTCGTGCAGGGCGGCGGCGCGCTCAAGGGCGGTGTCCAGGGCGGCCCGCGCATTCGCAAGCCGCTGCTGAGCGGTGTCGATGTCGGCCCCGGCATTGGCCTGCACCTCGGCCGCTTCAGCCGCCGCGGTCGCGATTACGGTCCGGGCCTGCGCTTCCACCGTGCGGTTGCGCGCGGCAGTGCCGATCGGGATCTGGAGTGCCACGCCGATGCTGTTGACGGGCTCGCGCAGGAGGCGTTCGTCCTCGCGGCGCACCGAGACGGCAATCGTCGGTGGCGCCGAGCGGTTGGCCGCTGCAAGGCGCAGGGCGGCGCGTGCCCGCTCCTCGGAGGCCTGCGCTGCCGCCAGCCGGGGATCGATGGGCGCGGCGGTATCGTGCAGCGGTTCGGGTTCCAGCGCCGGCAGGGTTGGGAGGCCGGTCGCGACGCGGTAGCGTGCCAGCGCTTCGGCCGCTGCGGTGCGGGCATTCGTTACCTCGATGCGGGCGGCCAGCACTTCCTGCTGTGCGAGCAGGCCGTCGCTGCGTGCCAGGTCGCCGGCCTTGACACGCCGCTGGACCTCGTCAGACAGTCCTTCCAGATGATGCAGGTGGTCTTGCTTCTCTTCCAGCCTGACCTGGGCGGCGGCCGCTTCCCACATGCTGTTGCGCACCATGCCGGCCACGGCCAGGCGGGTGGCGCCGAGATGGGCGGTCACTTCGTCGCTACTGCGCGCGGCGAGCGCTTCGCGGGCACTCTTCTGGCCGGGGAGCCAGATCGAGGACGAGACCGAGATCTCGGATTCGCGCTGGTCGCGCTCGGACGCCCCGCGGTCGGCGCGCCGGGACAGGCCGAGCGCCGGACTGGCAGCAAACCAGGACCGGGCATTTGCGCGCGCGGCGGAGACTTCATCCTGGCGTGCTTCGATGGTACGGGCGGCGGGTGCCCTTTGCCACGCACTCTCGACGGCTTGTTTCAGTGAGGGGCCGACCGGGGTCGGCGTAGCCGGTGCTGCGCGGACCAGGCATGGCAGGGTCAGGGCGGCACCGATAAGGTACAGGTACAGGTACAGGGACAGGCGGCAGGTGCGCATGTGTTCTCCAGCGGTGATATTGGGAATCACCGGGGGCGAGCACACCGGCGCGAACGAGTCGCGCCTCCATCTTTCGATTATGCGTGCAGCATTCCCCCGGCAGCGTGGCCGGGGGTGGGGGCAGGGGGCCTGTGCGGTCCGTCGAGGAAGGGTTCGGGGACGGCGCCGGCAACATAGGGCCCCAGTTCGGACACGGACTGCTCGGGCGGGACCGTCAGGCGCGGGAAGCCGAAGCCGGCTGGTTGCGATGTGGAAGAGTGTTCCTGCGCATGATCGAGGGACTCGTCGGACTCGTCGTAGTGGACGGACCCGTCGTCCTCATGGTGGTGGTGTTGCACGCCCTGGTCGTGCTCAAGCTGATGCTCGAGCTGATGGGCGAGCGATGCCGCGCCGGCAGCAGGCGGCAAGCTGCCTTGCATGGCGAAACCATACAGGGGCAGGCACAACAGGAGGAGGATATGGACAATCCGGCGCAAGGCAGTTCCAGATAAATTTTGCGGGATTATAGCAGTGCATCTACTGCGCTGCGCCGCGATATGCCGCAATTCTTCCGGATTCACCCGGGCCAGATTGTTCCGGCACAGGTTTGCTCAGAAGACAGGACTGCGGCTTATTTTGCTTTCCGTGAAGACCAATGCACGTGAACGATCGTCCAGTTATCGCCATTCTTCTCGAGGACTGCCGTCTCCGTTCCGAAAACGTGCACAGGCTTTCCGCGGGCAGTCCCCGTTGTTTCGGTTTCCTCCCACACGATCGCCGTCTTGCCGTCGATGCGCTCGGTCTGCTTCAACACCTTGCGGGTCGCGTTCTTCGCAAACTCCATGTCGCCACCGAGGTGGTGGCCCGCATACTCATCACGCGAGCGTTCCACATAACCGGCTTCATAGATCGCGACCCCGGGTGCGAGCAGGCTGATTGCCTTTGCCTTGTCGCCGCTGGCAAGGGCATCATGGAAGGCCGCAAGGGTTTCTTTTGGCGAAGCGGCCAGGCTGTTCGCCGATGCCGCGAAGAGTGCCGTTGCCAGCAACAGTCCTGCAATCGATTGCATGGTCATTAGTATTCCTTATTGGATGAAGTTCCTCACGACGCCGTCGGCGGTGGGGTTGAACTCAAGATGGCGGCCGCCACGATGACGGCCAGCAGAATGACTGCCTCGACCTGAAGCACGAGCGCGAACTTGTGGGTGCTACCCCGGCCGGGGAACGGAGTGCGGCGCAGCTGGGCGAGTAGCGCAGGCATGACGATGAAGCGGTTCATGCCGCCCAGCGCCGCCGCGCAAAGAACCAACCCGACCTTGATGAGCAACATGCTTCCATAGGGGTTGCCGAAGACCTGGTCCGGGCTCCCAAGTCCCCGCCACGCGCTCAGGACGCCGGTGACGAAGATGCCCACCAGCGCGATGGTGGCCGAGGTCGAAAGCGCTTCGACGTAGCGCGCGCAGTCAACACGGTTCTCCTGCCCGGCCGCGGGCTCGCTGCGCAGGGTAATCAGGCCGGCGACGATCACTTCGCCTACCCAGAGGCTGATCAGGACAAGGTGTACCCAGTCGACGGCGACTGCCCAGGTGAAATCTCCGGCGGCGCCGGCGTGGCTGACGATGCTGCGACTGTACAGGAACAGTCCCAGCGCGGCGAGCCGGAGCATGGAGCCTGGCCCAGGCCCCAGCGCGCCCGGCCGTAGTGCAGTCGCGACCCAGGCCACGATCAGCGCGGCAGCGCCGAGCATCCAGGCGTAGCCGTAGTGCGTTGCCGTGATAACGGACTGTAGGGCAGGAAATGCCTCTGCGACCGGCACCTCCGCCATCGACGCTGCCTCGAGCCAGAGCACCGCAACATAGGTCACCATCGCCAGCGCAAAGCAGGCAAGCATCGCCTTGCGCAGGCGAGGCAGCATGCCAGCTGCCCAGGGCGAACTCGCACTGCGCAGCCAGAGTGTTGCGGCGCCGGCACCGACGAGTATGGCCACCGACAGGTTCAGGACGACGATGGCGACCCGCTGGGCCAATGCGAGGTCCGGTTCCACCTCACTTTACCCGGAAGGCAAACTCGCCTTTGACCTTGTGGCCATCGCGCGTGACGGTGCTCCACTGGACGCGATACGCGCCTGAGCGCAGGGCAGGGACGGTGGCAACCAGGGCTTTGGGATTGGCGCCATCGACTGCAATCTTCGACGGTAGGACGACAGCACCCTTTTCGTCCACCAGCTTGACCTTGCTGAACGCTAGCTCGAGCGGATCGCTGAACTGCAGGCGCACCTGCGTCGGCGGCGGGGCCACCACGGCATTCGCCTGTGGCATGGAGGACTCCAGCTTCGTATGCGCGAGTGCCGAGGCGCCGAACACGCACCCAGCCGCCGCCACGACGGAGACGAACAGGTTTTTCGCTTTCATTTGACTCTCCTGTTGAGGCCCTGCGCGTACGCCGACCCGCAGGGCCTCGATCAATGGGGCGTGCTTATGGGGCAGCCTGCAGCTGTACGATCGTCACGGCGCCGTTCACCCGGTCCGCTGCAAACTTGACCTTGTTGCCGACCTTGACCTGGTCGAGCATCGCCGCATCCTTGACGCGGAAGACCATGCTCATCGGCGGCATCTTCAGGTTTTTCAGCTCGCCATGGCGCAGCGTGATTTTCCCGGCTTCCTTGTCGATCTTCTTGACTTCGCCATCGGCCAGCTCGGTCGTGGCCGCGGCCTGATGGCCGGCCTGCGCCGCATGGGCATCGTGGCCGCCGTGCGCGCTCTGCTGGGCGGTCGCGATGGAGGTCGCTGCGCTCAAGGCGATGGCGATGGCCAGTTTCGAAAATGCGTTCATGGTGTTTCCTTTCGTGGGTTCGACCTTGGTTTTAGTTGTAGTGCCTGAAGACCTTCGTTTGGCCATTGGCCTGGACCAGCAGGACGTCGTACGGGTCCTTGCGCGGGCCTTCCATTCCGGGCGAGCCAAGCGGCATTGCGGGCACGGCGAGCCCCTTTGCCTTTGGCTTCTGTGCGAGCAGGCGCTTGATGTCGCTCGCAGGGACGTGGCCTTCGATGGCGTAGCCCTGGACCATGCCGGTATGGCAGGAGCCGAGTTTGTCCGGAATGCCGCCACGTTCCCGGTAATCGGAAGGGTTTTCGACATTGACGACACGGGTCGCAAAACCGTTCGCTTTCAGGTGCTCGACCCAGGCGCCGCAGCAGCCGCACGATTCGCTCTTGAACACCTCGATGACGGGGGCGGCAGCCATCGCAAACACCGGCGTGAACAAGGCAGCGGCAAGTGCGGCCCGGCTGAATAATCGTCGCTTCATGAGACAGTCCTTTCGTACTCGATTGATGACGTATTGTGCTCAGTGATGACTCTGGTGGCCAGTCGGCTTACGAACGGTTACCTCGATGTCCGTCGCCTTCGCGGCGGGCATGGCCTGGCCGCCGGCCGCCTGGCTGCGTACGGCAGCCGGCGGCTCTCCCTTCCACTCGTAGGCAACCGTGCCCGCCGGGTGCTTGTACCAGCCGGGATCCTTGTAGTCGCCCGGCTTCTGGTCCTTGCGCACTTTCAGGACCGTGAACATTCCGCCCATTTCGACGCCGCCGAAGGGCCCCTGGCCCGTCATCATCGGCAGGGTGTTTTCGGGGATCGGCATCTCCATGTCGCCCATCGAACCGCCTTTGTCGCCCATGACCATGTAGTCCGGGATCAGCCTGGCGATCTTCTCGGCGACACCGCGATGGTCGACGCCGATCAGGGTCGGGACGTCGTGACCCATGGCGTTCATCGTGTGGTGCGACTTGTGGCAGTGGAAGGCCCAGTCTCCCGGTTCGTCCGCGACGAATTCGATGGCGCGCATCTGGCCCACGGCGACGTCGGTCGTGACTTCCGGCCAGCGCGACTCGGGACGGGTCCAGCCGCCATCGGTCCCGGTGACCTCGAACTCGTGTCCATGCAGGTGGATCGGATGGTTCGTCATCGTCAGGTTGCCGGTGCGGATGCGCACGCGGTCGCCCTGGCGGACGTTCATCGTGTCGATGCCCGGGAAGACCCGGCTGTTGAAGGTCCAGATATTAAAGTCGAGCATTTCGTTGACCTTTGGCGTATAGCTGCCAGGCTCGATGTCATAGGCGTTCAGCAGGAAGACGAAATCGCGGTCCACCGCGTGGTGTTTCGGATTCTTCGGATGGGTTACCCAGAAGCCCATCATCCCCATCGCCATCTGCACCATCTCGTCGGCATGCGGGTGATACATGAAGGTGCCCGGGCGCCGTGCGACGAATTCGTAGACGAAGGTCTTGCCCGGCTGGATGCCGGGCTGGTTCAGGCCCGTGACGCCGTCCATGCCGTTCGGGAGGCGCTGGCCGTGCCAGTGGATGCTCGTGTGTTCAGGCAGGCGGTTGGTCACGAAGATGCGGACCCGGTCTCCCTCGACCACCTCGATGGTCGGCCCGGGGCTCTGGCCGTTATAACCCCACAGGTTCGCTTTCATGCCGGGGGCGATCTCACGCACCACCGGTTCGGCAATCAGGTGGAACTCCTTGACGCCCTTATTCATGCGCCACGGCAGCGACCACCCGTTCAGGGTGACGACCGGGTTGTACGGACGGCCGTTGGGCGGCGCCAGCGGCGCTTGCGTCGCCGCGGTAGTCATGATCGGTGCTTCCGGCAGCGTGGCGGCGCCCGCACGGCTTACCAGCCCGGCACCGACCAGCGCAGCGGCGCCGGTGAAGAAATCTCGACGCGAATTCATTGTTGATCCTTCATTACTGATTCCTTGTTTAATGTGCGGGGGCGGCTTCGGCGGAGGAGGACGCGGCCAGCGCCAGGGACGACCCTCCGGTTCCGCTGATAGCGGCCTGCAGGTCCGTGTCGGCGATCCAGTAGTCGCGCTGCGCTTCGATGGCAGCGTTGACGCCGGCGATCTGCGCGCGCGCATCGGCCAGCAGTTCGAACACACTCATCAGCATGCCGTTATAGCGAAGCAGGGTCTCTTCCGAGATCTTCTTCCGGAGCGGGACAAGCTCGTCGCGGTAGTGCCTGGCGACGTCATAGGTCGTCCGGTAAGCGGAGTAGGCCTCGCGCACCTGCGAGCGGGCCAGCGTGGCGGTGTCGGCGGTGCGGTGCACCGACTGCATGTAGATCGCCTCGGCCTTTGCAGTGCGAGCCCCGCCCCAGTCGAAAATCGGCAGCGCCAGTTCGATTTCGTAGCCGTTCTCGCGAGGAGACCCGGACTTGCTCGAGTTGACGTAGCCGGCGTCGAGGACGTTGATAAAACCGGTCGCCCTGGTGAGGCCCATCGCGCGCGCGGTCGCCTCCGTGTCCAGCTTCGCCAGGCGCACATCGAGACGCTGCTGCATGGCGATCGCTTCGATATTGCCGGCATCGCGTGGCGCCGCCGGTAGTTCTGGTAGCTTGTCCGGGAGCTGGAACGCCGTGTTCGCTCCCCAGACACCCATCAGTCGGGTCAGCCGTTCGCGGGCTGCCGTTGCGTTGTGACGCGTGCGGGCGAGCTGCGCCGTCGCCTCGGCGGAAAAGGCCTGCTCGCGTGCCTGGTCCAGCGCGCTCAGGTTGCCGACCTTGGTCATGCGCTGGGCCAGCTCGGCGCTTGCCTGGGCTGCCTCCCGGACCTGCTGCGCATAGCGGGCCGCCTGCACTGCCGCGACGGCATTGAAGTAGGCCTTGCGCGTGTCGGAAGCGAGGCGAACCGCTTCGGTTGCCGCAACAAGCTTGGCGCTTTCGAAGCGCCGGGATTCGATATCGCGGCGGATGGGGATGGTCACCAGACCGACCAGGTCGAGCATCACACTGCGCTCGATCTCCGTTTCGCCGCCGCCGGACATGCGGCCAAAGCTGAAGCCTGGATTGCTCATGCGGCCTGCCTGCACGAGGTCGGCCTCCGCCACACCCAGTTCGGCGAGGGAAGCGCGCAGGCCCCGGTTGTTGAGGAGGGCGATACGTACGGCACTGTCGGCCGACAGCGGCTGCTTCAGCATTTCAGCAAGCTCGGCCCGGGCAGGCTCGCTCTCGCCAGTTGCTTTCGACAGTCGAATGTCCTGGCCTGTGCGCTCGGCCGTCAAAGTCGAGACCGCGTCGAGCCCGCCGTCTTTCGAAAAGCTGGCGCAACCGCTCAGAACAAGAACCGCAACGCCTGCGGCAATGGCGCGCAGCGAAGGAATTGGTGGCTTTATTGTCATTGGTGCCTTGGCTTAGTCATGTTTGCTGTGATGTTTGCCGTGGTCGGCAACCGGCTGAACGACTGGCTTCGCGGCGGCTACCGGCGCCGCATGCCCGGCATGCCCGGGGGCTCCGGAGACGGTGTCGTTCGCGGTTCGCCAGGCCTTGTCAGGCCTCGCATCGCCCTGTTCCGGCTCAGGCAGGGAAACACGCGTCATGGCGGATTCATACAGCGCAGGCGGAACGGCAACGCGTGGGTCTGCCGGGTCGGGCGCGCGGGGGGATTGCTGGGCCAATGTGGAAACAGGCACAGCCAGCAGGGCGCCAATCGTGGCGACCCAAAGCTTGAGTTTCATGGTCAATCCTCAAAATCGGAAACAGGGCGTGCATAGGCACGCGCGCAGGCTCAAGAGACGCAACGCCGGCAGCGTTAAACAGCCGGGTCAGCTCTTGTTTCGATCAGGCGGATTGGTGCCGGGGAGGGCGCTGGGGGCCGTCCTGGATGAAGCCCACGAGCAAAGCCGCAGGCGAAGCGACGGCTGCATCCGAGCCGTCGAATGAAGGAACAGCGAGATCGGTCGATGGCGGTGCGGCCGCGCCGATGCAGAAAGACGAGCAGGCGCTGCAGGAGCCGTGCGATTGCTTCTCAACATCTGAGACTGATGAGCCCGTATCTGCGGGTAGCTCAGCCGCATGGCTTGCATGCTCCCCGCCGTGGTGGGCATGCTCGTCAGCCACCACTTCATGATGCGGCACAGACATACCGGCCGGTTCCTGCAACTGGTGATGGACCGGCGCGCAAGACATGCCAAGGCGGCCGGCGACCGCGTGGAGCGGTAGCACGGCAATCAGCAGCCAGAGCAGGAATGTCTTGAAGGTGCGGTTCATGGTCGAGCCGAGTATATCACGACAATTTTCGGCCAGTAATGGACTGAAGCCCGGGGTAAAGCCCGGGTGCGTCAGGCAACAAACTCCCCTTGACCTTCCTATCCAGGAAGGGTCCAAAGTGAATCCTGTCCACGGCATGACGGGCGCCGGGAGAGTTGCACAAGCATCCTGAGCACCAGCACCAGCACCAGCACCAGCACCAGCACCGTGGCCATGGTCACCATTCGCATTCCGGCCAGATCCGCGTCGGCGCTGGCACAGCGATCGATTCAGGCGGTCCACTGGATGGGGAGGCGTTGCCTTCGGCTGAGAAACCGTACACCGACCCCGTATGCGGCATGAAAGTCGCGGGCAGGGAGGAGAACGCGTTGCGGCTGCGCGGGACGGGCGGAATCCACAGGCCGAAGAAACAAGACGCGCGGGAGCAGCAGGAGGTAAGGCGAAATGCGTTGTCTCCGCCCCCGGTTGGCGCCGCATGCCTCGGGGCGCGCTTCGGATGACGGGTGTTCGTTATGGGGGCACAAGAGCCGGCGCAGGACTCTCCGGCGAAGGTCGAGATGCCGGTCAGGCAGCCGTCTCGCCGAGCTGCCTCAGGATTTCGCACTGCCCGGCCGGCCGAGTGGAGTCGCACTGCTTGCGGAGATCGGAAAGCTCCGAATGGAGCATGCGCAGGTCAGCGATCTGGCGGTCAATCTCAAGAATATGCCGGTCGACCAACTCGTTGACGCCGCCACACGGCTGCTCGGGACGATCCTGGAACCCGAGCAGGGTGTGCACTTCGTCGAGCGACATGCCCAGCGCGCGGCAGCGTCGAATGAAGTGGAGGCGATCGATATGGACGGCGTCGTACAGCCGGTAGTTCGCCTGCGACCGGATGGGCGGAGGCAGCAATCCCTTCTGTTCGTAGAACCGAACCGTCTCCGCCAGGCACCCCGCCAGCTTCGCCAGTTCGCCAATTCGTATGTTCATGTCATCTCCGCTTGACCTTGTAGTAACTAGAGGGATTCTAATGCACCTATTATCCCTGGAGGTGCCAATGTCGTCATGCTGCTCAGGATCGTCTGGTTCCCAACCGTTACCCCCCGACAACCGCTATCGCAAGGTTCTTTGGGTGGCATTGTTCGTCAACTTTGCGATGTTCGGGGTCGAGCTGGTCAGCAGCTTTGCGGCCGGCTCCGTGTCCCTGTTGGCCGACTCGGTCGACTTCCTGGGCGATGCCGGCAACTATGCCGTGACCTTGTTCGTACTGGGCATGGCGGCCGTCTGGCGTTCACGCGCGGCGTATGCCAAGGGTGTCGTCATGGGGGCATTCGGCGTGCTCGTGCTGGCACGCGCGATGTGGATCGGTTTGAGTAGCCATGTGCCCGAGGCGCAGACGATGGGCGTGGTCAGCCTGCTGGCCTTCGCCGCGAATGCCTCGGTCGCGTGGCTGTTGTACGCTTTTCGTAACGGCGACGCGAACATGCGTTCCGTGTGGCTGTGCACGCGCAACGACATGATCGGCAACCTTGCGGTCATGCTGGCGGCCTTGGGGGTATTTGGCACGAATTCCGGGTGGCCTGATATCGCAGTAGCAAGTGTCATGGCGGTTCTCGGCCTTTCGGCGGCGCGCGACGTTATTGGGCGTGCTCGTTCGGAAATGCGTAGCTTAACGATTTCCATGTCCTGATCAAATGCGCCGTTGGGTCCTCATCCTCATGCTGCTGGTTTATCCGTTCCAGGTTGCCCTGGCAATGGCGGACGGGTGCTGCGTGGCGACACCCGCGGGCATCACGCATCACAGCACGGGTCAGGACAACAGCCCGGCTGTGGCCGAACCCGTGTTCCTGGCCGATGACGCCCGATCGACCCTGGCCGATCCCCACTGCCCGGCATGCGTGTTCGGGCAAATCCCTGGCATCCCCTCGAATGTCGCCGCCATGCCCGCTGTGGCGCATCACGTGGCCGCGATCGCCTTTGACATCCCCTTCCTGACGTCCGTGCCAGGGAGCCGCCCCGAGCGGCCCAACTGGCCTGCTGCCGCCAAGTAGCGCGCAGGCCTTCGAATGGCGAGCCGGCCGGCTCGCATGCTCCTGCGCGCCTGACCGATGTTTTTTTCAGGAGCACAAATGATTATCCAACCCAAGCGTCTGCCGACGCTGGTCGCCCTATCCATTGTGGCCTGGTGCTGCGGCGTGGCTGCGCAGCCCCTGGGCAGCATGGCGCCGGGCACCTCTGCGCCCATCGACTTGCCGGCCGCGATCCGGCTCGCCCTCGAGCAGCCCGGGCTGCGCGCAGCGGCTCACGAAGTCGCCGCGAGCGAAGCAGCCGCCGACCAGGCGGGCAAGTATCCGAATCCCGAGCTGGAATATCTGCGCGAGGGCCACCGCGCCGGCACACGGACCACCACCGTCCAGATCAAGCAGCCGATCGAGCTCGGCGGCAAACGGCGCGCACGGGTCGCGCTCGCCGAAGGGGCTGTGGCCCTGGCGCGTACCGAACATGAGGCACGGCGCCAGCAGATCCGCGCCGACGTCATCGCCGGTTATTACGCCGTCCTGGTTGCACAGGAAAGGCAGCAGCTGGCACGCTCGCTCATCGAACTGGCCCGCAGGGGTGTGGACGCCGCCAGCAAGCGCGTCGCGGCCGGGAAGATCTCGCCGATCGACGAGACGAAAGCGCGGCTTGCAGCGAGCGATGCCTCGGTCGAGCTGAACGGGGCCACCGGCGAGCTTGCCATCGCGAGGACAAAGCTCGGCGCGCTGATCGGCAAACCGGCGCAATTGTTCACGCTGGCGGCGCAGTACCCGGAGCAGCTTCCCGCGGTGAAGCCGCTCGCGACATTGCTCGCCGACGTAGGCGAATCGGCCGCCGTGCAGCGCGCACGCCGGCAACTCGCCGCCCAGGTAGCGCAGACGGACGTCGAACGCGCGGTCCGGATTCCCGATGTGACGATCTCGATCGGCAGTCAACGCGACGACGAGGTTCAGCGCCGGCAGGCGGTGGTCGGCCTGTCGGTGCCGCTTCCGCTGTTCAACCGTAACCAGGGCAGCCTCAGCGCGGCGCTGCGTCGGGCCGACAAGGCGCAAGACGAGCTGGCGGCCGTCCAGGTAACGGCCGCGTCGGAATTGGCGGGCGCATACACCCGGTACGAAGTTGCAAGGGGCGAGGTCGCGCTGCTGCGCCAGGACGTGCTTCCGAACGCCCAATCCGCGTACGAGCTGACCCTGAAGGGCTTCGAATACGGGAAGTTCCCGTTCCTTGACGTCCTCGATGCGCAGCGCACCTTGTTCCAGTCCCAGTCCCGCTATTGGAAAGCGCTGCTCGAGGCCTGGCGCGGCTTTGCCGACATCGAGCGCCTGGCAGGCCATGCCAATACAACAGAGCAAAACAGATTAACCGAGCCGGGATCACATCCATGACCAGGAAACAGACATCACTGATCGCGCTGATGTGCGTGATTGCCGCCGTGCTTGCCGCCCTGATGCTGTGGCGCGAGCCGGCCAGACCTGGTGGGCAGGGGCACGAAGCGGGCCATGAAGCGGGCCACGTACGCCATGCGGATTCGCACGGCCATGACGACCGCCACGAGGAAGCGGAAGGGGAATCGGATGAAGGGAAAGCCGAAGCCGTACGGGAACCCGGCGTCGCGATGACCGAGGCGCAGATCAAGGCCAACGGGATCGCCATCGACACCGCCGGGCCGGCGACGATCCAGGAGCGATTGCATTTGCCCGCACAGGTCAAGGTCAATGCCGAGCGGACCGTCGCGCTCGCATCGCCTGCCGACGGTATCGTGCAGTCGGTGCCGGTGTCGGTCGGTACGCCCGTCAGGAAAGGACAGTCCCTCGTCGTCATCCAGAGCCCATCGGTGGCGCAGTGGCGGGCCGAATACGGCAGTGCCCAGCAGCGACTGAAGCTGGCGAGGACGAGCTGGCAGCGCGAGAAGTCCCTGTGGGACGAGCGCATCTCTGCACGCCAGGACCTGGATGCCGCGCAAAGCGCGCTGGGGGAGGCCGAGATCAACGCCCAGGCCGCAGGGCAGCGCTTGAGCGCCCTCGGGATTGCGGCGGTGGAAGGCAAGGGGGCGTCGAGCAGCGTGACTGTCCGCGCACCCCTTGGCGGCGTCGTGGTCGACAAGCCCGCGGTCGCCGGCCAGGCAGTCGACGCAAGCAAACCCCTGCTCACAATCGCCGATCTGTCGCAGGTCTGGGTCGAAGCGGCGGTGCCGGCGGACAGCCTGGCACAGGTTGGCACCGGTATGCCGGCCCAGGTCAGCGTCAATGCAATGCCGAAACAGCTCAGCGGCACGGTGTCGTTCGTCGGACCCATTCTCGGCGAGGCGACACGCATGGCCACGGCCAGGGTAACGCTGCCCAACCCCGGACTGCGTTTGCGGCCGGGCATGCTGGCAACCGTCGACCTCCTGGGGCAGCAGGCAAGCATACCGGTGACAGTCGCAAACGACGCCATCCAGACCATCCATGAGCGCAGCGTGGTGTTCGTCCGGACCAGCGCCGGCTTCCGGCCCACGAGCGTGACGGTGGGCCGCTCGGACGGGAAACGGAGCGAGATCGTCAACGGCCTGGCGCCTGGCGTGAAATACGCGGCCAGCGGCAGTTTCCTGCTCAAGGCGGACCTCGGCAAATCCGAAGCTGAACACCACTGATCGGGCAGACATGTTCCAGAAACTCATCGAACTTGCCATCGCCCGCCGCTGGCTCGTCATCTTTGTCGCCGCCTGCCTTGGCGCCTCCGGACTCTACAGCTATGGCCGCTTGCCAATCGACGCGGTTCCCGACATTACCAACGTCCAGGTGCAGATCAACACCGGCGCCGAAGCTTACTCGCCCCTCGAGGTGGAACAGCGCATCACCTTCCCGATCGAGACGGTGATGAACGGTCTGCCCGGGCTCGAGCAGACCCGCTCCCTTTCCAGGTACGGCCTGTCCCAGGTGACGGTGGTTTTCGAGGACGGCACCGACATCTATTTCGCACGCCAGCTCGTGAGCGAGCGCTTGCAGCAGGCGAAGGCCAGGCTGCCCGCGAACGTCGAACCGTCCATGGGACCGACCGCGACCGGCCTGGGCGAAATCTTCTACTGGACCGTGGAAACGAAGGAGGGGGCGCGCAAGCCGGACGGCAGTCTCTACACGCCGGCGGACCTGCGCGAGATCCAGGACTGGATCGTGGCGCCGCAATTGCGCAGCGTTGCCGGCGTCACAGAAGTCAACACCATTGGCGGCTACCTGAAGGAATACCAGGTGGCGCCCGACATGGCCAGGCTGTCCGCGCACGGCCTGTCGCTCGCGACCCTGGTCAACGCCATCGACCGCAATAACGCCAATGCAGGCGCCGGCTACATCGAGCGCGGCGGCGAACAGTTCGTCGTGCGCACCCCCGGCCAGGTCAAGTCGCTGGAGGAAATTGGCAATATCGTCCTCGATGTGGTCGAGGGTGCGCCGGTGCGGGTGCGCGATGTCGCCGACGTGCAGCTGGGGCGCGAATTGCGCACCGGCGCCGCCACCGAAAACGGGCGCGAAGTGGTGCTCGGCGCTGTCTTCATGCTCATTGGCGAGAACAGCCGCGCCGTGGCGGAAGCGGCGCGGCTGAAGCTTGAAGAGGTCAACCGTTCGCTTCCCGCCGGCGTGCAGGCGCTGCCGGTGTATGACCGCTCGGTCCTGGTGAACAAGGCGATCGACACGGTGCGCACGAACCTTGTGGAAGGGGCCCTGCTGGTCATTGCGATCCTGTTCCTGTTCCTCGGTAACCTGCGCGCCGCGCTGATTACGGCGCTGGTGATTCCTTTGAGCATGCTGATGGTGTTCACCGGCATGGTGAACGCCGGGGTCAGCGCGAACCTGATGAGCCTTGGCGCACTCGATTTCGGCATCATCATCGATGGTGCGGTCGTCATCGTCGAGAACTGCATTCGACGTCTCGGCCTGGCGCAGAAGGCTGCAGGCCGGCTCTTGAGCCGCGAGGAACGGTTTGCCGAGCTTGCCGCAGCAGCGGCCGAGACCCGGCGTCCGCTGCTGTTCGGCCAGCTGATCATCATGACTGTCTACCTGCCCATCTTTGCGCTGTCGGGCGTGGAGGGCAAGATGTTCCACCCGATGGCCATTACGGTCGTGATGGCGCTCGTTGCGGCGATGATTCTGTCGGTGACCTTCGTGCCCGCTGCGGTTGCGATCTTCGTGAGCAAGGGAGTAACGGAGCATGAAAACAAGCTCATGCACAAAGCGCGTGACCTGTACCAGCCGGTGCTCGATTGGGTGCTGCGTAACCGGCCGGTCGCGTTGGCCTTCGCGGCAGTGAGCGTTCTTTTATCCGGCATGCTGGCCACCCGGTTGGGAACCGAGTTCGCTCCCAACCTGAACGAAGGCGACCTCGCGGTGCTCACCATGCGCATTCCGGGCACCAGCCTCCAGCAGTCGGTCGCCATGCAGCAGCATCTGGAGGGCACGCTCCTGAAGCAGTTTCCCGAGATCGAGCGCATGTTTGCCCGCGTCGGCACCTCCGAGGTGGCAACCGACCCCATGCCGCCAAACGCCGCCGACAGCTACATCATGCTGCGCCCGCAGGATCAATGGCCGGCGCCGCGCAAGTCGCATGCGGAGCTCGTCGAAGCGATCACCGTGGCCGCCAACCGCGTTCCCGGCAATAACTACGAGTTCTCCCAGCCGATCCAGCTGCGCTTCAACGAACTGATCTCGGGTGTGCGCAGCGACATCGCCGTCAAGGTGTTCGGCGACGACACCGAAGCCATGACGGCTACAGCCCAGCAGATCGCCCAGGTGATGGGAAAGCTCCCTGGGGCGGCCGAGGTCAAGGTCGAGCAGACGGAAGGACTGCCGGCGCTCACGCTGACGGTCGACCGCATCAAGGCGGCGCGGTATGGCCTGAATGTCGCCGACGTGCAGGAGGCGTTTGGCACCCTCGTCGGCGGACGGGACGTCGGCATGGTGTTCGAAGGCGACCGGCGCTTCGCCATCACCGTGCGCCTGCCGGAAGGCCCGCGCAACGATATCGAGAGCCTCAGGCAACTGCCGATTTCGCTGCCGGCGCAAGATGGCCACTCAGCCAGTATTCCCCTGTCCGAGATTGCCACGCTGAGCTTCGTGCCGGAAGCGAACCAGATCAGCCGCGAGAACGGCAAGCGGCGGGTCGTGGTCACGGCCAACGTCAGGGGACGCGACCTGGGATCGTTCGTGACCGAGCTCAGGACCGCATTGGCGGCGGTAAAGCTGCCGGCCGGGACATGGCTTGGCCTCGGCGGACAGTTCGAAAACCTGCAGGCCGCGAGCCAGCGCCTGGGCCTGGTGGTCCCGGCGGCGCTGGCGATCGTGTTCGCCTTGCTGTACCTGATGTTTAACAGCGTCAAGGACGGGCTCCTGGTCTTTAGCGGCATCCCGTTCGCCATGACCGGCGGCGTACTCGCCCTCTGGCTGCGCGGTCTGCCGCTATCGATCTCGGCTGCGGTCGGTTTTATCGCGTTGTCGGGCGTCGCGGTACTCAATGGCCTGGTGATGGTCTCGTTCGTGCGTTCGCTGGTGGAGCAGGGCCATGCGCCGGAACAGGCCATGCGGGAAGGTGCGCAGGCACGGCTCAGGGCGGTCCTGATGACGGCGCTGGTCGCTTCCCTGGGATTCCTGCCGATGGCATTGGCGACGAGTACGGGAGCCGAGGTTCAGCGGCCCCTGGCTACCGTCGTCATCGGCGGGATCCTGTCGTCGACGGCGCTGACGCTGTTGATTTTGCCAGCGTTGTACACATGGGCTCACCACGACAAAAAGCGCCTGCGATCGGGGGAAGTCCAATGAAAACGGCATTGCCGGCCACTGCGGGGCAGGCCGGCGTCGATCGCCTGCTGGCCATCATGGAGAAGGACCTGCGCCCGAACATGGTTCTTACTGGGGTGCGATCGGTGGGCGAAATCGGCCCGCATTTGCTTGCCAGGTAAAAACCGCGCTTGATGTGATCAGAAGCGAACTGAGCCGCTCAGCTCCCCATGATCAGGAGGGTAGGGAGCAAAATTAGTGGTGCCCGGAGCCGGAATCGAATACGGCTGAGCTTTCCATAGGGAGAACGGGGCGCCTTTTGGAGATATTGAACAAAAAGTACCGCCAAATCTACCGCCAGGCGAGCTCGTGTCATCGGTTCGGTTCCGGGCACGCGAACGTGGTGCACCGTTACCCCTGTCCGTTGCGGCCCGAAATGATGCGTTCAACGCTCGCCGACGTGATCCGGCTGGTCCGGGAACCCAGCTTCACCAGCTCCAGGTCTCCTCTGGCTACCATTCGGTAATGAACCGCCCCGGGTTCCGTGGAGGCCGGTTGATGTGAGTCAGGCCGGTACGGCTTGACTGCTCAGTTACGTGTAATAGGTTGCCTCAGCTTCGTTCGGTGGTACATAGCCGAGCGGTTCGAGCAAGCGATGATGGTTGAATCAGGATTCCCACTCCATCGTGGCCAGCTCGACGGCTTCACGTGTCTTCTATGGAGCACGGCGATGGATCAGCTCCGCCTTGTAGGGCCCGTTGATGGTCTCGGTCAGGGCATTGACGCTCCTATGTCAAGGATTTCCCGCTGCTGCCCCTAAGTCTGCCAAAATGTACGGGTATAGCTCCCTGATGACATACCGTTTCAGGCAGCGATGGATTTCCTTGTTCGACATGCCCTCCATCGTTCTTTTCTCTACATACGCAAGCGTGCGCGGCTCGCTCCGCATCCTAACCATGGCGATGGTCCACAACGCATTGTTCGCTTGGCGGTTGCCACCTCGATTCAATCGGTGGCGTATTGTCTTACCAGAGGAAGCCGGGGAGCGG
>JAQGLR010000016.1 GCA_028292765.1 Massilia sp.
ATGCCGGTCTCGGCCAAGCGCCTGCAGAAGGTGTGGGAGTCGATGATTCGTTGATGGGCCGGGTGGACGGTTTTGCCGTCCACCCTGTGCTCCTCAGCCGATATTGCTGCCCCGAATCCTGCTGATATCCTTGTCGTCGCCCAGGTTGCCGGAACGCGGGTCGACGCTGGCGCCCCCCGATCCGTGGACCGCGGCTTCCGTGTTGCCCATGCCGCCGGCGTTGGGGCCCATGCCCGAGCCAATGCCGGCGCCGCCTCCTTCGCTCATGCCCGTGCGCATTCCCACGCCCGGCGCCATGGTCGGGGCGCCGCCGCGCTTCGGGTCGGTGCCGTAAAAGGTGTGGACCTGGCTGGCCCAGGTGATGTCGCTCATGTCGGGCCAGGCATCCCTGTTGAAGCCGGGGGCCGTCTTCAGGCGCTCTTTCTCGACGTTCAGCACGAAGCGGTGGTTGGTCGTGTCGAGGTGCAAGGCCTGCCATGGCACGGCGAACAGTTTTTCGTGCAGGCCGAGGAAACCGCCAAAGGCCAGCACGGCATACGCAACCTGGCCGGTGCTCATGTCGAGCATGATTTCTTTGATGTCGCCCAGTTTCTCCTCGGCACCATTGACGACGTGCTCGCCGAGCAGCGTGTCGGCCCCCATCAATGCCGGACCCGGCCCCGCGCTGCCGGTGTGCTTGTACATCCCATATTTGTCACGATCTGCGTAGCTCATTTCGTTTCTCCTTGGTATGTATTAAAGAGCACCTAACAACACCCCCATGGCGGCGTTGCATTCGTCTCGCCGTACCGTACTGTCTTCGCCGATGCGCCTTGCCCTGGGGATGTTGTTCGGCGCTCTAAGTCCTCCGCAAGCGGTGGCCCCAAAAGCGTAGGGCGCGCCCTTGCAACACCCATGATATGGATCAAATGTGCAACGGGGCGCGCGCGTTGTCACGACGGCGTCATGGGCAGATGCGACGCTATGCGAACTGGCGCACGGAGCGAACTCGACAGTATGGCTATCCTGATAATCAATGTTACGGAGAACACAACAATGACCATCACATCGCGCTGCAACCATCCAGGCCCGCTGGGCAAGCTGATTCCTACCCGTTCGATCTCCTCATTGTTCGCGCGACTGCTGCGCAAGCGCTGATAGCGCGCTGATTCCGGCTTCACGCATGGCCTGCCGTGCACACCAGGCTGATCGGTTAAACTTTCAGTTTGTGCAACTGCAGGCGCTAGAGTGAACCGAAAATCAATCATCGCGGCGCTGGCCGGCGCCGGCGTGCTGGCGGCCGGCGTCGGCGGCTATCTTATCCAGGGCGGGCGCGACCCCTCTTCGCCCGGACAAGCAGTCCTGCTGCCCGCCGCCGCGCCGACGCAAGCGTTCTGGGCGGCGCGCGTGACCCCGCTCGCGGGCAGCGGCCACGATGGCGTTGTCGACGGCCCGCCAGCGACCAGCCGCTTCAGCGACCCGTTCGGCATCGCCCTCGATGCGCACGGTAACGTGTACGTCGCCGACGGCGGCGACAGCAACCGGATCCGCCGCATCGACAAACACGGCACTGTGTCCACCTTCGCCGGCGGGAGCGAAGGCTTCCTGGACGGCGCCGGCGCCGCCGCCGCTTTCCACACCCCGTCGGCGCTCGCGTTCGACCGCGCCGGCAACCTGTACGTGGCCGATACCGGCAACCACGCCATCCGCAAGATCGCACCGAACGGCAGCGTCACCACGCTCGCAGGCAGCGGCCAGCCGGGCGATGCCGACGGCAAGGGGCAGGCAGCACGCTTTCATGCGCCGGTCGGCATCGCGGTCGACCCGCGCGGCAACGTGTACGTGGCCGATACCTACAACGACCGCATCCGCCGCATTGCGCCCGACGGCAGCGTCACCACCCTCGCCGGCAGCGGCCAGCCGGGCAATGCCGAGGGGCCGGCATCGATCGCGGCCTTCGATACGCCCAGCGCCATCGCCGTGGACAAGGACGGCACGCTGTTCGTGGCCGATACCGGCAACAATGCGATCCGCCGGATCGGGGTTGATGGAACCGTGTCGACCATCGCGGCGCCGGTCGAGGGCGAGCCGAACCAGGTGCTGCGGCGCCCGACCGGCCTGGCCCTGAGCGCCGACGGCTACCTGTACATCGCCAGCGGCGCGGGCGGACGCATCCTGCAAATGTCGCCCGCAGGGGAAGTGCGCGCGCTGCCGGACGCCGACCGGCCGCCCGAATCGAGCTACGCCAGCGACGGCACGGTGCGCCTGTATGCGCCGCGCGGCATCGCGATCGAGCGCGGCGGCGCCGTGGTCGTGGCCGATGCGCTGGCGCTGAACGTGGTGCGCCTCGCCCCGCCGCAAGCGGGCGAACCGGCGCCACGCTCCCTGCCGCCGGTGCAGCCGGTGAGAAACGATCCCATGCCGTGGCCGGTCGGCCCGCAGGACCAGGCGCATGAAGTCGTGGGCCTGATGGGCGAGGTGCGCGGCAGCTACAACGGCGAGAGCCGCGACCACTTCCATGCCGGGCTCGACGTGCGCGCCGACATCGGCTCGCGCGTGCTGGCGGTGACACCCTCCAAAGTAAGCGACCCGTACGCGAACTGGGGTTATGGCACGCTCAGCGAAGGCATCGCCGTGGGGCCGCTGTCGTACATCCACATGCGCGTCGGCCGCGACAGCCGGGACCGGGCCCTGGATGGGCGGTTCCAGCTGGTCCCCGATGCACGCGGCAAGCCGATGCGCGTGCGGGTGCCGCGCGGTACCCGCTTCGCCGTCGGCGACGCCCTTGGCAGCATCAACAGCATGGCGCACGTGCACATGGATTACTACCCGGGCGGCTCGCTGGTGAACCCGTTGACGCTGCCGTTCGTGGGCCTTGCCGATACGATCGCGCCGCGCATCCAGGACGTGGCGCTGTACGACAGCATCGGCCGCCGCATTCCGGCCAAGCGCGGCCAGCGCGTGAAGGTATCGCGCACGCTGGGCGAGGTGTCGATCGTGGCCGACGGCTACGACCAGATGGACGGCAACCTGGCGCGCCGCCGCCTCGGTCTCTACAAGCTGGGCTACCAGCTGCTGCATGCGGACGGGCGCGCCGTCGCGGGCTACGAGCAACCCCTGGTCACGCAGGTCTACGACCGCCTGCCGCGCGAGCGCGAAGCGGTCAAGCTGGTGTATGCGGCCAACAGCGGCATCACCGTCTACGGCAGCAAGGCCACGCGCTTCGCCTACGCAGTCAACAACCGCCTGCAGGACGGGCAGGTCGTGCCGGGCTCCTGGCGTGTCGGCGCGCTGGCGCCGGGCGACTACATCCTGCGCATTCATGCGGCGGATTACGCGGGGCAGGTGGCGACGGAGGGGCGGGATTTGCCGATCACGGTGGAGTAGGGTGGGCACCCCGTGCCCACGCGAACGTTTGCACATTGTTGGCCGAAAAAACGCGTAGAGGCCAGGTCGATCAGGACCGGATGGAGACCGCATGAAGCCGGCCAACACAATGCACAGTTCCGCGTGGGCACGGGGTGCCCACCCTAGCGCAGCAGCTTCAACCCCGGCGGCAGCGCCTCGCCCAGCATGCGGGTTTCGCTGGCCTGGTCGAGTTCGACCACTTCGCGCACCATCGTGGCCCAGGTGGCGGGGGCGCCGGTCGCGGCAAGGCGGCGCAGGACCTGCTCGCGCATGGCTTCGCCAATGTCGCGCGAACGGTCGCCCGTCATGCGCGCGATCTGGCTGGCCGCGAAGCCGGCCGGCTCGACCTTTTTCCAGTCCAGCAGCAGCAGCTTGCCCAGCCACGCCTCGGCCGCGTCGACGGGCGCCACCTCGTGTGCGCTGCTGTGGAAGGACTGGCGCGCGCCGACGCGGCCCAGCGCCCACAGGTAGCGCGCGTAGGCGGCGGCGGTCTTCGCATCGAGTTTGGCGGCTCCGGATGGAATCGCCGTGATTCTCTCCATCATCCAGTTGCCGATCTCCGCCTTGTAGCTTGAGGGAATGCGCTCCAGCGAGGCGCCAAGGCGCAGCATGTCGTCCTCGCTGCCGTCGACCAGGGTAATTGGCCGCTTGCCGCGCTCGGAAGCGTCGGCCTGCAGGTTGAAGGCGAAGTCGTCGAGCAGGCGCAGTTGCGCCTGGGTGTCGAGGCCGCCGGCCACGCGGCGCCACAGCGTCCACCATTCGGCGCGCACCTGGGTGTCCTTGTGGTACTGCACGCCGAGCCCGAACATCGCCCACAATTGCTCGATGCGCCAGCCGTCGAGCGGGTCGCCGAAGCCGGGCCGCAAACAATACCCTGCCAGGTTCAGCCACGCCCGTTCGTGTTCGCCCGACCGGCGGCGTCCCCTCGCGCGCTCCATCAGCGCGTCGAACAGGCGCCGCAACAGCGGCGTGGCCCAGCGCTCGCGCGCGCCCAGCAGGTGTTCGAGGCTGGCCCTCAGCTGGCGCACTTCTTTCGGGTCGACGCCTTTGGAGCGGGTGCCGAAGATGCGGTCGATTTTCTCGATGGCGGCATCGATCCGCGGCGGCAGCCCCTCTTCTTGCGGCTGGCCTGCGTCCGCACTTTCCGCTTCGCGCAGCTCGAACGCCAGCTGCCAGCGCCCGCTGCCGTCTTCGGCGACGCAATGCACCTCCAGCGCGCCGACTTCGCTGAGCATTGTGACCAGCTGCACCGGAATGTCGCTGCGGGCCGCGGCGCCCGGCGCCGCACGCAGCACGGTGGCGATCGGCGGCAGCCGTACCACGTCGAGTGGCGCCAGGTCGACCAGCTCGCCCGCCTGCGGCGCGTGGTGTGCGTCGGCAATCGTCGAGGCGAGGTGGAAGCGCACCGGCCGCCCGAGGCGCAGGGCGAAGCTGCGCTCGGCCAGCCGGACTTCGACGGCGGCAGGCGTCCCGCGCGGCAGCAGGCAGACCGCGCGCAAGGCGCTGGCGGCGCCGCGTTCGCCCTGTTGGCTTTCAAGCAGCAGGTAGTAGCTGCGCGCCGCGCCGCTTTCGATCGCCGGGGCCTGGCCCTGGCGCGCCAGCGAATACGCCACGCCGCCGCGCGCGACCGCCACGTCCGGATTGTCGTTGTGGAGGATGCGCAGCGGCTGCCCGCGCCAGCGCGCCAGCGTGTCGGCCAGGCGCTGTGACAGCGCCGCACCGCGGAACACGCCGCCGTTGAGCAGCAAGGTATCAGGCACAGGCACAGGCGCCGGCACCGGCAAAACAGCTTCGTCGCCGGGCAATCCAAGTGCCGCGCGCGCCGCTGCCGCGTGCTGGCGCAGGAAACTCGCCAGGTGGCGCGTGATGGCCGGGTCGCTCGCATACGGCAGGCCGAATTCGACGATGCCGGCGCGCGCGCGTGTCGCCCCTTCCTGCGCTTCGTTGAGCGGGAAGAAGCCGTCCAGCACCACGCGTTCGATGTCGTCACGCCGCAGCTCGGCCTTGCGGCTGGCGCCGATCAGGCGCGAGCCGGCGCCGAGCAGGGTGACCGTCACCTGTTCCTGTGCATCGGATGCGAGCAGCCGTTCCTTCGCCGCCCGGCAGCGCTCGGTTAGCTGCGACAAGCGGGAAGCGTTCAGTCGTTGGGGTTGTGCGCCGTCGCCCTCGGCCATGCGCGCCTCGACCAGGTGCGCCAGCGCCAGGTCCATGTTGTCGCCGCCGAGGATCAGGTGGTTGCCGACCCCTATTCGCGTCAACTTCGGGGTCAGCTTTGGTTCGCCTTCCTCCAGCTCGACCTTCACCAGGCTGAAATCGGTGGTGCCGCCGCCGACATCGAGCACCAGCACCAGGCGCGTGCCGGCCAGGTCTTCGGACAAGGTCGCCCGATGGCGGTACAGCCAGTCGTAGAGCGCGGCCTGCGGTTCCTCGAGCAGGTGCAGGTGCGGCAGGCCGGCGAGTTTGGCGGCCTCCAGCGTCAGCGCGCGCGCACCTTCGTCGAACGAGGCCGGGACGGTGAGCACGAGCTCCTGGCGCTCCATCGGCTGCTGGGGGAAACGGCTATTCCAGTTGGCGCGCAGGTGGGCCAGGTAGCTGGCGCTGGCGGCCACGGGCGAGACTTTCGGCACCCCGGGCGCGGCGCCCCAGGGCAGGATCGGGGCCATGCGGTCGACGCCCGGATGCGACAGCCAGCTCTTGGCGCTCGCCACCAGCCGGCCCGGCGTCGCGGCGCCCAGACTCCGGGCGAGGCGCCCGACGGCGACCCGCCCGACACCGGCGACGTCATCCTGCCGCCAGGGCAGTTGCAGTTCGCCGGCCGCCAGTTCGCCTTCGGCCGGGTGATAGCGGTTCGAGGGCAGCAGCGGCTGCCCGGCCACTTCGCCGGGCGCCACCAGTTGGTCGATCGGGAACAGTTCGATCTGCGACGCACCGGGCGCCGCATGGGCCAGCACCGTATTCGTGGTGCAGAGATCGATGCTGACCAGCCAGGGTGTCACGGGGTCTGAGATTGCGTACGCACGTCGAATTCGACTTTCCAGCGCTGGCCGTCCCGCGCCACCGCCGCCAGTTCAAGCGTACCGGCTTCGGTCGCCAGCGCATGCAGCTTCACTTGCACGACGTCGCCCGGCATGCGGCCATCGGCCGGCAGCGTCGCCTGGATTTCGTTCTGCTCCTGCAGCTCGTCCGGACCCCAGAAGTCGAGCACGTCGCCGATGGCGTCCTGGCGGCGCGTGGTCGAACCGAAGAAGCGGAAGTGGACAGGTTCGCCCACTACCAGGCCGAATTCCTGGCCCGGCAGTTCGAGTTCGCTGCCTTCTTCCATGCCGAAGGGCGCCACGCACAGGGCCTGGATCGGCGGCTCCATGCCGGGAATCGCCGGCATCGACGACTCGACGCCGACATAATACGAACGCGCCGTGCCGCCGCGGATGCGCACGCCGCCGCCGCGCCGCGCATAGCTGTAGTAGGCCGCGCCGCGCGCGACCGCGAGGTCGAGGTCGGCGCCCTCCAGCATGCGCGCGGCTGGCGCGCCTTCCATGTACAGCCAGTC
>JAQGLR010000033.1 GCA_028292765.1 Massilia sp.
GACTTCGACTGGCGCGTCAGCCTGGCCACGATTTCCGAGGATGGCCCGTTCTCGCGCTTTCCGGGCGTGGACCGCACCCTTGCCCTGGTCGACGGCCACGGCATGACGCTCGACATCGACGGCAGCGAGCGCGTGATCATCTGCGAAAGCGGACCGGTGCTGGCCTTCGACGGCGACTCGGAGGTGGTGGCCAAACTGAATCGCGGCCCCACCACCGATTTCAACGTCATGACCCGCAGCGACCGCTGCTACCATCAGTTCGGGCGGCGCCGCCTGAACGGCAAGTCGCGTTTCGTGGCGCGCGCCGACCTGACGGTGATGTTCCTGGCCGAGGGCGAAACGCTCGAAATCGCCAGCGATTCGGAGCGCATCAACATGGTGCGCTACGACGCCGTGATGTTCGATCCGGGCACGGTGTGGTCGCTCGAGACCACCCAGGCGCTGATCTTCATTGTCGACATTTTCTACTACAGCGAGGAAGACGAAGATGAGTGAGCGCCACGGCCCGCGTGTTGACGCGGTGTTTGCGAACGTGAACCTGGCCACGATGGTCGACGGCTACGGCGAGGTGAAGGACGGCGCCATCGCCGTGCACCACGGCCGCATCGCCTGGGTCGGGGCGCGCCGCGACGCCCCGCGCGCGGCCGTCATCCACGACTGCGACGGCGCCTGGCTCACGCCCGGCCTGGTCGACTGCCATACGCACATCGTCCACGCCGGCAACCGCAGCGACGAGTGGGAAGCGCGCCTCGAGGGCGCCAGCTACGAGGACATCGCGCGCGCCGGCGGCGGCATCATGTCGACCGTGCGCGCCACCCGCGCCGCGACCGTGGAAGACCTGCTGCGCGAAAGCGCGCCGCGCGTCTCGCAATTGCTGGCCGAGGGCGTGACCACGTTAGAGATCAAGTCCGGCTATGGCCTGAACTTGCAGGGCGAAGCGAACCTGCTGCGCGCCGCGCGCCGCATCGGCGAACTGCTGCCGGTACGGGTGCGCACCACCTTCCTCGGCGCCCACGCGCTGCCGCCCGAGTTCGCGGACCGCCCCGACGACTACATTGCCGAAGTGGCCGAGCGCATGCTGCCGCTGCTGGTCAAGGAAAAACTGGTCGACGCGGTCGACGCCTTCTGCGAATACATCGGTTTTACCTACGACCAGACCGAGCGCGTGTTCGCCGCCGCCAAACGCCTCGGCCTGCCGGTCAAATTGCATGCGGAACAGCTGTCCGAGCAGCGCGGCGCCGAACTGGTCGCGCGCTACGGCGGCCTGTCGGCCGACCACCTCGAGCACCTGAACCCGGCCGGCATTGCCGCCATGGCGGGCGCCGGTACGGTGGCCGTGCTGCTGCCGGGCGCGTACTACTTCCTGCGCGAGACGCGTATGCCGCCGATCGAGGCGCTGCGCGCCGCCGGCGTGCCGATGGCGATCGCGACCGACTGCAATCCCGGCACCTCGCCTTTGACATCGCTGCTGCTGGCGATGAACATGGCCTGCACGCTGTGGCGCCTGACGCCACGCGAGGCTTTACAGGGCGCCACGGTGCACGCGGCGCGTGCGCTCGGCCTGCAGGGCGAAGTCGGGACGCTGGAAGTGGGAAAACGCGCCGATTTCGCCTTGTGGGACATCGCCCGTCCGGCCGAGCTGGCGTATGCGATCGGCTTCAACCCGTGCCAGGCGGTGGTCAACGGCGGCGTGATGCGCGCGCGCGATGTGGGGCTGCCGGCGGGGTTCTGAGGCAGGCGGGCCCAGGCATAGGGTGGCCCTACCCATCCTGAATTGCACTGATTGCAATAATCTGTCACCCTGCGGCTGTTGACTATCAGTTGCAGGAGTCAGGATGTTGGTCCGATGAAAACCGCACCGAAGGATTGATTCCCCCGGATCGGCGAAGTCCAGGATGCCCGCTTCACCGCGCGGTCCTCATCGGCGACGCACCTTCACAGCGACTGCAGTTTCGACCGCGTCGCCGACACCGCCCGGTGCAGGATGCGCTCCGCATGAAAATCGTTCTCGCGCTGGGCGGCGATGGCGTGCAGGCAGCGGGTGTAGTTGTCGAGGCGGGAGCGCAGCCAGGCCTTGTGGAGTCGCCTGGTGATCGGTTTCAGGATGAATGTCATGGTGTCTTCCTTATGCGAAGAGCACATTCTCGTTGCGGTCCATCCATTGCACTTGTGATAACTCAATCGTGCGGCAGCCGGTTTCATCGTTTGACAAACCTCAAGTTGCTGATTTGCAGCTCGGTAATTATAGGTATCAGACGATCCTTAAGAGAGGTAAGCAATTGTAAGAGCAACCACTTCCGACGAGGTCACACGGCTATAGTGAAATCGTTGATTTCCAGTCTCCCCTCCCCATCCTAAAAAATGGGTTCGCCCACGGCACCTTACGGTCCCGTGGGTTTTTTCTTGTCCGGGGATTCCGTTACATCCCGCGGCGGGCGAGGTGGTCAAGCGACTCGCCGGTGACGCGGCAGATGCGCCACTCCGGCATGATCTCGGCGCCCATCGTCTGGTAAAAGCCGATGGCCGGCTCGTTCCAGTCCAGCACCGACCACTCGAAGCGGCCGCAGTTGCGCTCCACCGCAATCTGCGCCAGGCGCGACAGCAACCCGGTGCCATAGCCCTTGCCGCGATGGGACTGGCGCACGTACAGGTCTTCCAGGTACAGGCCCTTCTTCGTGAGGAAGGTCGAGAAATTATGGAAGAACAGGGCGAACGCGACGACCTCGCCGTTTTCCTCGCCGACAATCGCCTCGCAGGCCGGACGGGCGCCGAACAGGCCCTCGTGCAGCAGCTCTTCGGTGGCAACGACCATGTGCTCGAGTTTTTCGAACACGGCCAGTTCGACGATCATCGAGTGGATGTGGGTGACGTCGGCAGGTTCGGCGGGGCGGATGGAAAAATGGGTGACAGCGGTCATGGGGTTTCGATTGCGTTGTTGACGTTGTTCAGGGTTGAAGCTTGCACCGGTTTGGCTGCGGGTGCGCGCAGGGCCCAGGCCACGCTGGCCAGGCACAGGATCATGCCCAGGAACTCGACGGGGCCGGGGCGGTAATGTTCCAGCTGGATCGACAGCAGCACCGACAGCACCGGCGTGATGACGCCGATATACACGGCCTTCTGCGGGCCGATGCGGTTGATCAGCGTGAAGTAGGCGAGGAAGGCGATGACCGATCCGAACAGGGACAGGTAGATCAGGCCGAGCGTATAGGTGAGGGTGGGCGGCGCCACGAAGCGCTGGCCGGTCAGGACGACGTAGAGCGCGACCATGAGCGTGCCCCAGAGCATCGACCAGGCGGTGGTCAGCATCACGTTGCTGGACTCCTCGCGGATCTTGCCGACGACGATGCTGCCG
>JAQGLR010000068.1 GCA_028292765.1 Massilia sp.
GTTAGCCGATATTAACCAAAGCTAACCTTGCCGCTGGATTCCTGCTTCGCCGGGGCCGGTTTCGCCCTGCGCTTGCGCGCGGGGCCAGCGCCTTCCCCTCCACAGGCAGACACGGTCGAACTGACCGCCATGTTTAGCAGGTTGACCGCGGCATTCCGGTCGCGGTCGTGGCTTGCCCCACAGGCGGGGCAGGTCCACTGGCGCACGCCCGGATCGAGCGTGGCGAGCCGGTGGCCGCAACACGAGCAGGTCTTGCTGCTCGGGTACCAGCGGTCCGCGACCACCACCCGGGCGCCGCGCCAGGCCGCCTTGTACTCGAGCTGGCGGCGCAGCTCGCCAAAGCCCATGTCGGCGATGGCGCGCGCCAGGCGCCGGTTGCCGAGCATGCCCTTGACGTTCAGGTCCTCGATGCCGATCGTGTGGAAGCGCCGGGCAAGGTCCGTCGTCAGCCGGTGCAGCGCATCGCGCCGGATATTCGCAACCCGCGCATGCAGCCGGGCCAGCTTCAGTTTCGCCCTGGCACGGTTGCGCGACCCCCTGACCTTGCGCGACAGGGAACGCCCGAGGCGGCGCAGGCGCCCGAGCAGCGCGCGCAGCGCCTTCGGGCCGCTCACGACCTCGCCGGTGGACAGCGTGGCCAGCGACGACACACCCAGGTCGATCCCGACCGCGCCCTGGTTTTCGGCAGGCGGCAGGGACCGGTCGGGTGCGTCGACCGTGATGCTGGCGTACCAGTGGCCGGCGGTGCGCGACACCGCGGCCGAGACGATCCGGCCCGTGAAACGCAGGGCCTCGCGCATGCGCACCCAGCCGAGCTTCGGATACGGATGCGCTTGCCGCCGACGGTGAACCGGTCGTTCGACAGGGTAAAGCGGTCGTCGCGGCCCTTGCGCCGGAACGACGGGTATCGGGCGCGTTTGGCGAAGAAGTTTTCGAAGGCGCGGCCCAGCTGGATGATCGCCATCTGCGGGGCATTTTTCGTCACTTCGAGCATCCAGGGAAACTGCTCGCGCTTGATGGCGTTGAGCTGGCGCCGCAGCGACAGCTGCGACGGCGCCGGCAGCGCCCGGTCGGCCCTGTGCGCCGCGTACTGGCGTTGCCACTCGGCCAGCGCCCAGTTGTAGGCGAAGCGGGCGACCCCGGCGGCGCGCGCCAGGTGCGTTGCCTGCACGTTATTCGGGTCGAGCCGGACGCGGTGCGCCACTAACACTGCGCCTCCTGCACTGCCCTGCGCACGCCGTCGATCAGCTTGCGGTTCCTGTGGCTGCGACTGCCGTAGAGCCGGGCAGAAAAGACGGTAATGATCTCGAGCACGTCGCTGGCCAGTTCCTCCTCGAACGTGGCGCCCTCGCCCTGGTTGATGATGACGACTTCGACCTGTTTCGCCTGGCAGATCGCGAAGACGAGTTCGGCACCGAAGCGCAGCAGCCGGTCCTGGGTGACGATCACCAGGCGGCCCACGCCGCCGGCGAGGATGGCGTCGAGCAGCCGTTTCAGCCCCTTCTTGTGATAATTCATTCCAGAGCCGAGGTCGGCGATCACCTCGAAGGTCCAGCCCTGGCTGGCGCAGTACAGTTCGAGCAGCAGTTGCTGGCGCGCCAGGTCGCCCTTCTGGTCCTGGCTTGAGACACGGGCGTAGGCGAGCGTCCTGCGCGGCGCCGCCGCGCCGTGCGCCAGTTCGGGACGCAGGGCGGCGAGGTCGTAGCGGCGCTGGCCACCGGCTGTCCTGGCCGGGACGAGCCGGCCGGACGCTTCCCAGCGGCGCAGGGTGGCGGCCGAAACACCCAGCGCGTTCGCTGCAGTGGTGATGGGAACGAACTTACTCATAGCGAGTAAGACCGTTCAAGTATGAGAAAGTTCTTCGTTAACTGTTACCCCCCCTGCTCGCCATCCAGCAAGGAAGCTTGTGGACCGGGCCGTCCGGAACGTCACCAACAGGGCGAGCGCTGGTGTCCTCGGCTCACGCTCCTGTTATCATCAAACCATCGCAAGCGCCCACCCATCCAATGTCGATCCATTTCTACGAACCCCGCAACGGCCACAGGCTCCCCCATGACCCTTTCAATGCGATCGTCGGACCGCGCCCGATTGGCTGGATATCGTCGTTGAGCCAGGCCGGCATCCCGAACCTGGCGCCATACAGCTTCTTCAACGGCTTCAACTATGTGCCGCCCATCGTCGGGTTCGCGAGCGTTGGCGAAAAAGACACGTTGCGCAACGTGCAGGAAACCGGGGAATTCGTCTGGAACCTCGCGACCAGGCCATTGGCGCAAGCCATGAACATCAGCTGCACGGCAGTTGCACCGGAGGTGGATGAATTCGCGATGGCCGGACTCACGGCCGCCCCTTCCCGCCTGGTCAGGGCGCCGCGCGTGGCCGAGAGCCCGGTATCGTTCGAATGCCAGGTCACCCAGGTCATCCAGTTGCAGCGCGCCAGCGGGGAAATGGTGCCGACCTGGCTGGTACTGGGCGAAGTGGTGGGCGTGCACATTGCGCAAGCCTCGCTCAGGGACGGCATCTACGATACCGCCGCCGCCGGCCATATCCTGCGCGGCGGCGGTCCCGCCGATTATTTTTCGATCGGACCGGAGCAGCTGTTCCACATGTTCCGGCCGCGCTAGGCGCCCATCGGCCAGTTGAATATGCACGCCTGCATTGAACAAGCTTCACGGCGCTTATCCGTCGGACGGTCCGATGCTGCTAAACTCGCATGCTTCACGCCGGAAAGATTTTTGAGCAAAACATGAAGAGTAGTTCAAACAGCGGCCTGGTCTATTCCACCGATAGCGGGCGCATGTGCCCCGATTGCCGAATGCCCCTCGCGCAGTGCGTGTGCAAGGCCAGGGCCGCGAGCACAGGCGATGGTGCGGTGCGCGTGTCACGCCAGACGAAGGGGCGCGGCGGCAAAAGTGTGACGCTCATCAAGGGGCTCGCGCTCGATCCGACTGCGCTGGCACTACTCGGCAAACAGTTGCGCACGGCATGCGGTTCAGGCGGAACTGTGAAGGATGGTGTGATTGAAGTGCAAGGCGACCACTGCGAGTTGGTCATGGAAGCGCTCAGGAAGCATGGCCATCATCCCAAGCGTACTGGCGGCTGAAGCTTCGAACGATAAAACCGCCAGGCGCAGCACCGCCTAACGGCTGCTGCGGTCCGCCAGGAACTGCTGCGCGCGCGGATGGGTGGGATGGGCAAAGAAGGCCTCGGGCCTGCCCTGCTCCAGGATGCGCCCTTCGCTCATGAACCAGACGCGGTCGGCGACGTCGCGCGCAAAACCCATCTCGTGGGTCACGCACACCATCGTCATGCCCTGCCCGGCCAGGCGGCGCATCACTTGCAGCACCTCGCCCACCATTTCCGGGTCGAGTGCGCTGGTCGGCTCGTCGAACAGCATGATCGACGGGCGCATCGCCAGCGCACGCGCGATCGCCACCCGCTGCTGCTGGCCGCCGGACAATTCATGCGGGTAGGCGTTCGCCTTGTGCGCCAGCCCGACGCCGTCGAGCAGCTCGAGCGCATGGGCTTTCGCTTCAGCTTTTGTTGCCCGCTTCAGGTTGACCGGCGCCAGCATGCAGTTCTCCACGCTTGTCAGGTGCGGGAACAAATTAAAACTCTGGAACACGAAGCCGATCCCCGCGCGCAGCGCATTCACGTCGAGCCCGCGCGCGTGGATGTCGCGCCCGTCGATGGCGATGCGGCCGCCGTCGATTTCTTCCAGCCGGTTCAGGGTGCGGATCAGGGTCGACTTGCCCGACCCGGACGGTCCGCACACGACCACGACCTCGTTTTTGGCGACCTGCCCGGTCACGTCGACCAGGGCGTGGTAGTCGCCGTACCATTTGTTGACTTGTTCGAGAACGATCATCGTTCGGTATCCTTTACAGCGAGGGTGCGCTACGTGGGGCTGAACCGCGCCCGAGGCGGCGTTCGAGCAGGAAGGCCAGGCGCGACAGGCCGAAGCACAGCACAAAATAGGTCAGCGCCAGGATCACGTACACTTCGACCGCCCTGGTGAATACCAGCGTGTTGATTTGCGTGGCGATGAACGACACTTCCGACAGGCCGATGATGTAGCCGAGCGAGGTCGCCTTGATGGTTGCCACCAACTGGCTGACCAGCGATGGCAGCACATGGCGCAGGGCCTGCGGCAAGACCACCAGGCGCAGAGCCTGGACATGGTTCAAGCCCAGCGAACGCGCGCTTTCCAGCTGGCCTTTCGGCAGCGACCTGATGCCCGCGGCGACGATCTCGGCCAGGTAGACGGCGTCGAACAGCACCAGGGTCATCAGCATGGTCGTGGCCTGCCCGGTCTTCACGCCGGTCACTGCGGGCAGGAAGAAATAGGCCCAGAACACGACCAGCAGCAGCGGCACGGCGCGCACCACCTGCACCAGCGCGGCAGCCGGCCAGCGCAGCGCGCGGTACGGACTGACCCGCGCCACGCCCAGCAATAAACCCAGCGGCATCGCCAGGACCAGCGCCGCGGCGGACAAGAGGATCGTCAGCGACAGCCCGCCGAGCGGCCCGTTCGGGTACTGCCCGACGAGGAAATACAGCCAGTAATCCTGGATCAGTTCAAGCATGGCCGCCTCATATCGTGCGCACCGGGAACCGGCGCGCATACAAGGCGGCCGCCAGGGAAATCAGCAAGGACACGGTCAGGTAAGCGAGCGTCGCAAACGCAAACGCCTCGACGCTGCGGAAGGTCGCCGTCTCCACCCGCGCCGCCTGGTACATCATTTCGGCGGCGCCGATCACGGTGGCCACGCTGGTGTCCTTCCACAGGTTGACCGTTTGCGACAGCAGCGGCGGCACCGAAATGCGGAAGGCTTGCGGCAGCAACACCAGGCGCACGCTCGCCAGCCGCCCGAGGCCGAGCGAACGGGCCGCTTCCAGCTGCGAGGACGGCACCGCGCGGATGCCGCTGCGGATGTCTTCGGCCATGTGCACGCCGCTGTACAGCGCCAGTGCGATGACGGCGCAGATTGCTTCGGGATGGCTGTCGTACAGCGCCAGCTTGAGCGGCTCGGGCAGCAGTTCGGGGAAGGCGAAATACCAGAACAGCAGGTGCGCCAGCAGCGGCACGTTGCGGATGCCCTCGACGACGGAGGCACCGATCGCGCGCAGCACGCTCGAGTGGGAGCTGCGCATCAAGGCAATGACCACGCCGAACGGCAGCGCCAGCACGAAGCTGGCGGCGGTCAGTTGCAGGGAGAGGATGAGGCCCTGCACCAGCCAGTCATGGTACTGGCCGGATTGCAGGATGGCAGGATCGAACAAGGGTGATGCCTGCTTCAGATCTTGTCGGTATGGATGGTAAAGGCGCGTTTGGCGATGTTCGGGCGGGTGCCCGGGCCATACCACTTGTTGAACAGCGCATTTGCCGCGCCGCTCGCCTCCAGCTCGCGCAGGGTGGCGTCGACGACCGCTTTGAGGCCCTTTTCGCCCTTGCGCAGGCCGAGCGCGATCGATTCGCGGCCGATGCTGTTCGGCAGGATGGTGAAGTTTTTCGCGGCCGGGCCCAGCTTGCCGTAGTCGGCCAGCAGCGAGGATTCGTCGTTGACGTAGGCGATGCCTTTGCCCTGCTGCAGGGCCTGGAAGGCTTGCTGGGTATTTTCGAAGGTAACGACCGTGGCGGTCGGCACGGCGGCGCGGATGTTCGTTTCCTGGGTGCCGCCGCGGACGGTGACGACCTTCTTGCCCGCCAGCTGGGGCAGCGCGGTGACGCCGCTACCCGCGCGCACCATGATTTTCGAGCCGGTGACGAAGTGGGTCAGCGCGAAGTCCACCTGCGACTCGCGCTCCTTGTTGTGGGTGAGCGTGGCGGCGAGCACGTCGACGTGGCCCTGCTGCAGTTCGGGAATGCGCGCGGCGACCGACATCTGCTTGAACACGGGTTTGACGCCGATCTTTTTGGCGACGGCTTTCGCCAGGTCGATTTCGTAGCCGACCAGTTCGCGCGTTTTCGGATCGATGAAGCTGTTCGGCTCGTCGGTGCCGAGCACGCCTAAGACGATCTCGCCCTTCTTCTTGATGTCGGCCAGCTGGTCGGCATTGGCGGCGCCGGCCACGGCGAACTGGGCGGAAAGCGCGATCGCGCAGGCGAGCAAGGTGCGGCGGTTGGCCATGAGAACTCCGGGGGCGTGAATAAAAGAACCCAGGAGTAT
>JAQGLR010000104.1 GCA_028292765.1 Massilia sp.
TCGTCACGAATCCATCCGGCGGACTGCTCTCGAAAGGCCATCCGCTGGGCGCCACGGGACTGGCGCAGTGCTTCGAACTGACCCACCAGCTGCGCGGCAGCGCCGGCGCGCGCCAGGTCGAGGGCGCACGCACGGCCTTGCAGCACAACCTGGGCCTGGGCGGCGCCTGCGTCGTCACCTTGTACCAATCGACTCACCAGGCAGCCTGAGGTGATGACAGCCGTGATGGACCTGACCCCCTCCTGGATGAACCCCGAGCTGGAAGGCTTTCGCGACGCCGTGCGCCGTTTCGTGGCGAGCGAAGTCGCGCCGCACGGCGAACGCTGGCGCCAGCAGCAGCACGTCGACCGCGACCTGTGGATCAAGGCCGGCGCCATGGGCCTGCTCGCCGCCGACATCCCCGAAGAATACGGCGGCTCGGGCGGCAACTTCGCCCACATGGCCATCGTGTTCGAGGAGCTCGGCTACGCGGGCGACATGGCGTTTGGCTTGCACGTGCACGCGATCGTCGCGCACTACCTGCTGAACCAGGGCAGCGAGGAGCAAAAACAGCGCTACCTGCCGCAGCTCGCCAGCGGCGAGACGATCGCGGCGATCGCGATGTCGGAACCGGGCGCCGGCTCCGACCTGAAAGGCATCCGCACCGTTGCGGTGAAGGGTGACCACGGCTACCGGCTGAACGGCTCGAAGACCTTCATCTCGAACGGCTACCTGGCCGACCTGATCCTGGTGGTGGCGAAGACCGACCCGCATGCCGGCTCGAAGGGCATCTCCCTGATGCTGCTGGAAACGAGGAACAACCCGGGCTTTCGGGTCGGGCGCATCCTGGAGAAAGTCGGGCAGAAGGGGCAGGACACCTGCGAGCTGTTTTTTGATGACGCCCATGTACCCTTCGAGAACGTGCTCGGCGGGGAGGAGGGCAGGGGCTTTGCCCAGCTGATGACCGAGCTGCCTTACGAGCGCACCATCATCGGCGTGGCCGGCGTGGCGGCCATCGAGCGCGCGCTGCGCCTGACGGTCGACCATGCCAAGGAGCGCCGCGCCTTCGGCCAGGCCCTGATCGAGATGCAGAACACGCGCTTCGTGCTGGCCGAAATCAGGACCGAGGCCACGGTGGCGCGCATCTTCATCGACCGCTGCGTGGAAGACATGCTGGCCGGGCGCATGGACACCGTGCGCGCGTCGATGGCGAAGTACTGGATCTCGGACCTGCAGTGCAAGGTGGTCGACCAGTGCGTGCAGCTGTTCGGCGGCTACGGCTACATGCTCGAATACCCGATCGCCCAGATGTACGTCGACGCCCGCGTCCAGCGCATCTACGGCGGCGCCAACGAGATCATGAAAGAGATCATCGCCCGCTCCTTGTAGTACGACGGATCAGAAATCGAGGAATCATTCATGCCCGGTCCCCTGGCAGGCATCAAAGTCATCGAAATGGTCGGCATCGGCCCTTGCCCCTTTGCCGCCATGATGCTGGCCGACATGGGCGCCGAAGTCATCCGCATCGACCGCAAACCGAAGCCCGGCGCCGCCAGCCCTTTCCCCATGCTCGGCACCCGATTCGACGTCATGGCGCGCGGCCGCCGCTCGCTCGCGCTCGACCTGAAGCACCCCGAAGCACGCGGCATCGTCCTGAAACTGGCCGAACAGGCCGACATCCTGATCGAAGGCTTCCGCCCCGGCGTCATGGAACGCCTCGGCCTCGGCCCCGATGAATGCATGGCGCATAACCCGAAGCTGGTGTTCGGCCGCATCACCGGCTGGGGCCAGTCCGGCCCGCTGGCCCAGGCCGCCGGCCACGACCTGAACTACATCGCCCTGTCCGGCATGCTGCATGCCATGGGCCGCGCGGACGCGGCGCCCAGCCCGCCCCTGAACCTGGTCGGCGACTTCGGCGGCGGCGCCATGATGCTCGCCTTTGGCGTCGTCTGCGCGGCACTGGAAGCGAAGACGTCGGGCAAGGGGCAGGTGGTCGACGCCGCCATGACCGACGGTTCGGCCCTGCTCGGCGCCATGATGTACGGCCTGCGCGCGTTCGGCTCCTGGAGCGACGCGCGCGCAGCCAACATGCTCGATGGCGGCGCCCCGTTCTACGACACCTATGCCTGCGCGGACGGCAAATTCCTGTCGGTCGGCGCGATCGAGCCGCAGTTCTATGCCGAGCTGCTCGAGCTGGTCGGCGCGACAGACCCCGACTTGCAAAAGCAGTGGAGCCAAAAACGCTGGCCCGAACTGAAAATCAAATTCGCCGCGCTGTTCGCCACCCGTTCGCGCGACGAATGGTGCGCGCTGCTGGAGGGCACCGACGCCTGCGTCGCCCCGGTGCTCGACATGGCGGAAGCGCCCCTGCACCCGCACAACCGCGCACGCGAAACGTTCATCGACATCGACGGCGTGGTCCAGCCGGCCCCTGCCCCGCGCTTCAGCCGCACCGTGCCCGAGGCAGGGCAGGCGGCGGCCGCGCCCGGGCAGCACAGCGCCGCAGTGCTGGCGGACTGGGGCTGGAGCCTTGACGCAATCGAAACACTGAAAAACGCCGGGGTCATATAGGATTGGGCGAAGATGGGTTAACGCTGCCATATATGACTAAAGAACTGGAACTCGACAAATCGAAACGCCTGGCGCTGGGTTTTTTCATCGGCGCCGCCTTGTTGTTCGTCCTGAGCTTTTTCCTGCCCCAGACCTGGTGGACCGGTTTATTGAAGGCGTTTTCGGAAGCGGCGATGGTCGGCGCCCTGGCCGACTGGTTTGCCGTGGTGGCCCTGTTCAAGCGCGTGCCGATTCCGATCGTGTCGCGCCACACGAATATCATCCCCAACAACAAGGTCAAGATCGCCGATAACCTCGCGCTCTTCGTGCGCGAAAAATTCCTCGATACCGACTCGATCGTCAAGCTGATCCAGAAGCACGACCCGGCGCAGAAAGTGGCGGACTGGCTCGTCAAGCCGGCAAATACCGAACACATGGGCGGCTATCTCGTGAAAGTAGCGGGCTGGATGCTCGACTTTACCGAAGACTCGGCCATCCAGAATTTCATGCGCAAAGCAGTGCACACGATGGTGGGCAGCGTCGACTTGTCCAAATCGGCCGGCACCATCCTCGAAAGTTTAACGAAGGGCGGACGCCATCAGGAATTGCTGAATGAAGGGATTCACCAGTTGGCGCAATTGCTCGACAACGGCGACACGCAATCGTATATCTCACAAGGCATCGTCGACTGGCTGCGGGATGAATACGCCTTCATCGAAAAGATGCTGCCGTCCGAGCTCATCGGCCGAAAGGGCGCCGATATCGCGGTACGCCTCGCGTCGGGCATCCTGAGCAAGGTGGCCGCCGATCCGGAGCACCCGCTGCGCGCGCGCTTCGATACCTTTACCCGGGAATTCATCGAGCGCCTGAAAGCAGATCCTGCCTTCTCGGCGAAAAGCGAAGAGATCAAGCATTATCTGCTGAACGACGACACCCTCAACAATTACCTGAAGTCGCTGTGGGGCGACCTGAAGGCCTGGCTGAAGCGCGACCTGGAAAACCCCGACTCGACGCTGCGGGCACGCATGCAGGCGCTTGGGGCCTGGCTCGGCAAAACCCTGGCCGAAGACCCGCAACTGCGCCAGTCGCTGAACGACAACCTGGAACTGGCCGCGCGCGCGGCGGCGCCGGAGTTCGCGGTCTATCTCACCCGGCACATCGCCGACACAGTGAAAAACTGGGATAGTGCCGAGATGTCGGAACAGATCGAACTGAATATCGGCAAGGACCTGCAATTCATCCGCATCAATGGCACGATTGTCGGCGGCCTGATCGGGGTGACCCTGTATTTGCTGTCGTCCCTGCCGGCCGTGCTGTAAACCCTTCAACAGGAGAAGTCATGGAACAGGCACTGAATGCATGGCTGGCCGCGCATCCGGAAATCGAAGCGCTGCCCGGACGCGATCTGTTCATCGTCGCGCGTTATCTGATTCCCATGGAAGCGACCCTGATGCAGGGCTGCCTGGAAGCGTCGGGCATCCCGGCGGTGCTGGCGGACGCCCACCTGATGCAAACGGACTTGCTGCTGGCGCCCGCGCTGGGCGGCGTGCGCATCCTGGTGCCGGCGCCGTATGTGCAGCAGGCGCAGGCCGTGATCGAAGCGTTTGGCCGCGGCGAATTCGAACTCGACGAGAATGCCGATGTGTAAAAAAAGCCCCTGCGCACAGGCGCAGGGGCTTGTCGACCGCGGTGCCCGGACTCAGGCTTTTTTCCGCCTGCAGCCGGCCATGCCGAGCACACCGATCAACAACAGCGCGACTGAACCCGGCTCGGGCACTTCGGCGGCGGTGACGGCTGCGGCGCCGAAGATGTTCATGCGCGGCTCGAATTGGGAGGTGCCGTTGGCGACGAAATCAAAGCTCAACAGTTTGCGCGATCCATCGACCAGGAAACGGTGTCCGAACAGCGCAGGGTCGTTGGCATTTTCGTAGACCGACAGGTTGGCGGAAATGCGGTCGAGCCCATTGGCGAGGTAATAATCATCCGGGGTCGAGCCGAAGTCGTTGTACCAGTCATTGACGAAGGCCGTGCGGGTCGTCGCACTGCCATCCGCGTAATTCAGCCTGAGGGTCAGGAACGAGCTGCCGCCGCCGGTCATCGCCGCCACGTGGATTTCCTTGTAAAAGCCGGCGGCCAGCGTGAAGTTCGCCGGCCCCGTGCCCGCAAACTGCAACACATTATTGCCATTCGGGTTCAGGCCGTAGCCGAGCTGCATTTCGGGATGAAATTCATCGGCGCCATACAGGCCCGAATCGAGCAAGCCATTGCCAGAGGCGCCGACCCGGCTGGTGGCCAGCGACTGGGTCAGGAACACGAAATTGCCGCCGGCGTTCGGCTGGTCGAGTGGCGACTGGGAAGCGTCACCGATATTGGCGACACCGTCGATGTTGTAAAGGGGAGCAAGGTCCAGCTGTACGACGCCCGCGTGGGCGAACGAAGTGAATGCGCACAATGCGGCCAACAGTACTCGGATCGGTTTCATCAGGATTTCCTTGTTATGGACTAGGTATTGGAATAAGCGGAAATAAACGACGGCGTGGTTGCAAATGCAATTACCGTGCCATTCGCGCAAGTAACTGAATCCATGGGGAAATACTAATTGCATGCGCGCAGGATGCACGGAAGTGTAAATACTATCGACAGCCAGAACGGTAGGCGGACCCATGGAACCATGTCTCCAGACGCAAAAAAGCCCCGGAGTCTTTGACAACCCAGGGGCTTTATTGCGAATCTGGTGGTGATAGGTGGACTTGAACCACCGACCCCAGCATTATGAGTGCTGTGCTCTAACCAACTGAGCTATATCACCGAAACCTGTAAAACAAAATGGCTCGACTCGCGTGAGCCAAGCCATTCGTTTGAAATTCTGTGGTGGTGATAGGTGGACTTGAACCACCGACCCCAGCATTATGAGTGCTGTGCTCTAACCAACTGAGCTATATCACCGGAAACGAACGCCATTATCCAAGGCGCGGCGGGATGTGTCAAGGCTGGGAGCGCCGAACGTCCCGGTTTTTGGCCATGCTGCTATTTTTGCAAGCCCTGCAAGTGCCCCAGGATCTTGCCCGCCGGGTCGCGCCCGAGGAAGTCGACGACGATCCGGCCAGGCATCGCGCGCAGCCAGGTCAGCTGTCGCTTGGCGAGCTGGCGCGTGGCGATGATGCCGGTCTCGCGCAGCGCCGCGCGGTCGATGTTCCCGTCCAGGTAGTCCCAGGCCTGGCGGTAGCCGACGCAGCGCATCGACGGCAGGGTTGGCGTCAAGTCGCCCCGGGCACGCAGGCGCGCCACTTCCGCCACGATGCCTGCATCGTCCGAGTCGCCCAGCATCTGGTCGAAGCGCAGGGCGATCCGCCCGTGCAGCACGCTGCGGTCCGGCGTCTCGAGCGCGAACGAGACCAGCTCGAAGGGCAGCTCGGGTTTCGCGCGCCGCGCCAGCAGCGCCGACATGGGTTTTCCGGTCAGCTCGATGATTTCGAGCGCGCGGTTGATGCGCTGGGCGTCGTTCGGCGCCAGCCGTTCGGCGGTGACCGGGTCGAGCGCGCGCAGCTTCGCGTGCATGCCGGGCCAGCCGATGCGCGCCGCCTCGTCTTCGATCGCGGCGCGCACGCCGGGGTCGGCGGTCGGCAGGTCGTCCAGCCCGTCGGTCAGTCCTTTGAAATACATCATCGTGCCGCCGACCAGCAGCGGCAGGCTGCCGCGTGCGCTGATTTCGGCCACCAGGCGCAGGGTGTCCGTGCGGAACTGCATCACCGAGTAGCTGTCGAGCGGGTCGATGATGTCGATCAGGTGGTGCGGCGCGCTCGCCAGTTCGTCCGCCGTCGGCTTGGCGGTGCCGATGTCCATCTCGCGATACACCAGCGCCGAGTCGACCGAGATGATCTCGACCGGGCGCTCGCGCGCGATCCTGAGTGCCGCCGCCGTCTTGCCCGATGCGGTCGGGCCCATGATCGCCACCGCCAATGGCTTGGCGCTTGCTGCCTTGTCCGTCATCCTATTGACCGCGCAGGAACAGTTTGTCGAGCGCGGAGATCTCGAGCTGGACCCAGGTCGGACGGCCGTGGTTGCACTGGTCGGCGCGTTCGGTGCCTTCCATCTGGCGCAGCAGCGCGTTCATCTCGGGGATCGTCAGGATGCGGTTGGCGCGCACGGCCGTGTGGCAGGCGAGGGTGCCGAGCAGCTCGTTCCTGCGCTCGATCAGGACGCGCGAGCCGCCGAATTCGCGCACGTCGCGCAACACGTCGCGCGCCAGCGTCTGGGCGTCGGCGTTGCGCAAGAGCGTCGGCACCGCGCGTACCGCCAGCGTGCTCGGCGACAGCGCGGCGATGTCGAAGCCGAGCGCTTTCAAGGTGTCCTGGTGGTCCGTCGCGGTGGCCACCTCGATCGCATCGGCGAAGAAGGTCACCGGGATCAGCATGGCCTGCACCTGCATGTCCTGGCCTTCGACCTGGGCGTCGAGCGCATTCTTGAGCTGCTCGTACAGGATGCGCTCGTGCGCCGCGTGCATGTCGACCAGCACCAGGCCTTTCGTGTTCTGCGCCAGGATGTAGATGCCGTGCAGCTGGGCGAGCGCGAAGCCGAGCGGGAAGTCGTCGTTGCCCGGTGCGCTGGACATGACGGGCATCGGCATGGCCGCGCCCGACGCAGGCGAGCGCTCGGCGGCGCCGGCGAACAATGCGCCGTAGTTCGCGGTGCTCTGCGCGACACCCTGCGCGTCCGGGGCGTCCCAGCGGCTGCCGGCCGGGAAGGGCGAGGGCGAAAAGGTTTGACTGAGCTGGGTGCCGAACCCGGTCTGCTCGTGCGGCCGGCGCCAGTCCGCCGACGACGACGAGGGCGCGATCCCGGCCGCGCTCAGGGGCGCCGGCACGCTGCCGTGCGCGGTGGCCGAGGTCTGCGCCAGGGCGCGCTGCACCGCGTGGAACACGAACTGGTGCACCGCGCGGCTGTCGCGGAAACGCACCTCGATTTTCGACGGGTGCACGTTGACGTCCACCAGCGCCGGGTCGAGGTCGAGCGCCAGCACGTAGGACGGGAAGCGGTCGCCATGCAACACGTCCTGGTAGGCCGCGCGCACCGCGTGCACCAGCAGCTTGTCGCGCACGTAGCGCCCGTTCACGTAGAAGAACTGGCCGTCGGCGCGCGCTTTCGAGGCCGTCGGCAGGCCGGCATAGCCGTGCAGGCGCAAGGGGCCGGCGCGCTCGTCGATGGCCAGGCGCGCCTCGGCGAAATCGGTGCCTAAAATCTGGCTGCTCCTGCGCGCCATGTCGCACACGTTCCAGTGGTCGATGGTGCGGCCGTTATGCGTGAGGCTGAACGAGACGTCGGGGCGCGCCAGCGCGATGCGGCGCACGACTTCGGCGCAGTGGCCGTATTCGGTCTGCTCGGATTTGAGGAACTTGCGGCGCGCCGGCGTGTTGAAGTACAGGTCCTGGACGTCGATCGTGGTGCCGCAGGGGCCGGAGGAGGGCGCCACCGTGCCCAGGTGCGAGCCGACGATTTCCCAGGCGTGCGGCGCGTCGGCGGTGCGGGAGGTGATCGACACGGCCGCCACCGAGGCGATCGACGCCAGCGCTTCGCCGCGGAAGCCCAGGGTGGCCACGTTTTCGAGGTCGGTCAGCGAGGCGATTTTCGAGGTCGCATGGCGCGCCAGGGCCAGCGGCATTTCTTCGGGCGCGATGCCGCGGCCGTTGTCGGTGATGGCGATGCGCTTGACGCCGCCTTCTTCCAGTCGAACCGTGACCTGGGTCGCGCCCGCGTCGAGCGCGTTTTCCAGCAATTCCTTGACGACGGCCGAGGGCCGCTCGACCACCTCGCCCGCGGCGATCTGCGAGATGAGCTGGTCGTTCAGTTGCTGGATGGGACGGTGGGTGGGGACGGGCGCATTCATGCCGTGATTATATCCCGCGCCGGAACCGGTGAACGCCCTTGGCTCCCCGTCTCTATTTTTGTTCGCGCACCGGAATCGGCGCATGGCACAGGTCGATATGACCGGCCGCGACCTTGGTCCACGGGCCGCCGCGGTTGCGCTGCGCGTCGACCACTTTCTGGTAAGTCGAGCTGTCGGTGCGCATGACTTCGAACTTGCTGCGTTCAAGCTCCGGCAGGTCGGCGGCCACCCGGAAGGTCTTGATGGGAATGCGCATTTCCGGCTTGTCGAAGAAGCCCATCGGCGCCGGGCCGCGCGGCACCGTCGACAACAGCGGCATGCCCGAGATGACGCGGCCGACCACGGTGATGTTGCGGTCGAGGTGGCGCGGCGACTGCCCGGTGACGACGTACAGCGCGGTGCCGCCGCCGCTGTCGGACTCGTTGTCGCGGCCCACGCCGACCATCGCGTAGCAGTGGGCGAGCCAGGTTTCGCCCTTTTTCGGGTCGCGCCCGACCGGGAAGCCGTTCGAGTGGCCCACCTGCGGCGCGTAGCCGTCCACGTCCTTCAGGCGCGTGAAACCGGTGTCGTTCTTCATCGGCGCCGTGAACTCGGCGGCCAGTTTTTCTTTGGCGTTCTTGACCGGGCGCGGATTCTGTTCGTCCGGGTCGCCCCACTGCACCACGAAATTGTCTTGCGAGCGGATGATGGCGAGGCCGTCGAAGTAGCTTTCGCGTGCCAGCGCCTTGATGTTGCGCGCGTGGTTAGGCGCGAACGCCGGCGCCAGCTCGATGACGACGCGTCCGCCTGGGAGGTCCATGTACAGGGTGTTCTCGAGGTCGAGCGCGCGCCAGTCGGCCGCTTTCGATTCCTTGACGATGTCGGCCACGCTCGGTTTCGGCGCCAGCGGTTTCGGTTCCGCCGCCTGCACGCTGTTCGCCACCAGGGTCAAGGCGATTCCCACTTGCACTGCCATCGCTGCTGCCTTCATCTGCGCTCCACATTATTGTTGGTATTGGATAATTGTAATCGCGAAAATCAAACGATTTTTGAAAACTTAATGGTGGCTTAAAAAGCCGACCGTGGCTTGTCCCTGCCAGGAAGGGGGGCGGTGGACTGGTGGTATCATTCGAGGTTACCGTTTAGGAAAAATATGGATTTGATGCAATTGCTCGACATGATTCTTCATGTCGATAAGACCTTGGGCATGTTGCTCGCCCAATATGGCATTTACGTCTATATCGTCCTGTTCGCCATCGTGTTCTGTGAAACGGGTCTGGTGGTCTTCTTTATCCTTCCGGGCGACACCCTCCTGTTCATCGCCGGCGCCTTCTGCGCCACCGGCCAGATGAGCTATCCGCTGCTGATGGCGCTGCTCATCGTTGCCGCAATCGCGGGCAATACGCTCAATTTCCATATCGGTGAGGCCGTCGGCCAGCGCATGTTCACCCACAATTACCGGTGGATTAACAAGAATGCGCTGCACCGTACTCACGATTTCTTCGAAAAGCATGGTGGCAAGACCATCATCCTGGCGCGCTTCGTGCCGGTGGTGCGCAGCTTCGCCCCGTTCGTGGCCGGCGTGTCGGACATGACCCATTGGCGTTTCCAGCTCTTCAACGTGACCGGCGCCGTGCTGTGGGTAAGCAGCCTGGTCACCGCCGGTTACTTCTTCGGCAATAGCCCGATCGTGCGCAGCCACCTGACCCTGATCGTGCTGGTGGGCGTGAGCCTGGCGCTCGGGCCGCTGGCCATAGGCGGCCTGTACAAGGTTGGGCGCCGGATGCTCAGTCGCTGATGGCGCGCCGACAACTTCCACATTCCGGCTCAAGTTTCCATGCAAGTCAGTCGTTAAGGCAGGGAGAATCCACTTTTCCTTTCCCCATGCGTAACCTGATTGTCCTGTTTGCCTGCAGCTTCGCCGTGCTTCATGCAAGCGCCGCCGAACCGCCTGCCCAAGCCGCCAAGCCGACGCCGGAGGCCGCCAAAAAAGCGGCCGACACCGCCAGGCTGGCGGCCGAGCTGGCGAAGCCCGCCAGCGCCAAAGGCGTCGACAAGGCGGCCGCGATTGCGGCGGCAGCCGACAAGCAGCTCGCCGAGAAGCAGGCTGCCGAGAAGGCGGCCAAAGCCGCGCTCGACAAGCCTGCCAAAGCGAGCGCCGCGACGGCCGACCGCGTCGCCGCCGCCGTCTCGGCGCAGCGCGAGGACGAGGCCCAGGTCGACCTGTCGGTAAAAATCGCCGAACGCCTGGCCGAGATGCGCGCGAAGCAGGCCGCACGCGTTGCCGCCGCGGCGAAGGCCAAAAAGGCGGCGGACGCGCGCCGCAAGAAGCAAGCCGCGATCGCGGCCGCGCCGAAGATCAGCCACCACTGGGACTACGACGGCGAGTTCGGCCCGGAGAACTGGGGCAAGATCAATCCTGCCTGGTCCCAGTGCGGCAAGGGCAGCCGCCAGTCGCCGATCGACATCCGCGACGGCATGAAGGTCAACCTGGGCGAGATCGACTTCAACTACGGGCCGTCGACCTTCAGCGAAATCGACAACGGCCACACGGTGCAGGTGAATGTCGCCGGCGGCAACGTCATCACGGTCGGCCCGGAGAGCTACGAGCTGGTGCAGTTCCACTTCCACCGCCCGTCGGAAGAGCGCATCAACGGCAAGGGCAGCGAGATGGTGGTCCACCTCGTGCACCGCGGCGCCGGCGGCAAGCTGGCGGTGGTCGCCGTCCTGCTCGAACGCGGCAAGGCGAACGACGCGATCCAGGCCGTGTGGAACAACATCCCGCTCGAGAAGGGGCAACTCGGTTCGCCCGGCATCGAGCTTGATCCTTCGGAGTTGCTGCCGCAGCGGCGCGCGTACTACACCTACATGGGCTCGCTGACCACGCCGCCCTGCACCGAGAATGTGCTGTGGATGGTGATGAAGCAGCCGATGACGGCCTCGCCTGCGCAGATGGCGCTGTTCTCGCGGCTGTACCCGCTCAACGCGCGGCCGATCCAGGCCGGCGGCGGGCGGATGGTGAAGGAATCGAATTAAACAAAAAGCCGGCGTTGCCGGCTTTTTGTCTGGTTCCACCCCACGCCCCATCAGCTGACCTGGTACTCCCCGCGCCATTGCTCGCCCGGCTGCAGCGTCGGCCCATTCAACAGGGCCGGCTCGATGCACACGAAGCGCCGGTATTCCTGGTCCGCCATGTCCGCCAGCGCCGCCGCATCCGCGGCCCCCGGATTCCACACGACCGCATCAGGAAAGCCTTCCTGCCTGAGCGTCAGCACGACCCCGCCATCGACCAGGGCCAGGGGTGGCGCGACGCCTTCATACACCTGGTCGAACTTGCCGCTGATGGCCAGCTCCTCGGGTTCCACACCCAGGATGCGCACGTCGGCGACATCGTCCACCAGGAAATACGTGTGCAG
>JAQGLR010000127.1 GCA_028292765.1 Massilia sp.
GCTTCACGATCAGCGGCGCCCGCAACCGGCTCGACAGCCGCGCAGGCGGCCTGGCCGGCGGCATCGAGCGGCCAGCGGTCGAGGAGGCGCCGGTTGTCGACACCGTCAAGCTGCGCGAGGAATTGCAAGGCATCCTCGCGCTGCTGAAGCAAAGCATTCCGCGGCCGGCCTGAGGACCTTGCCGGACCGTGGCGAGCAGAAGCATTTTGGCCGGGCCCACCGGGGCTTCACGCCCGGCAAAATCCCCCGACCGGCGTCTTGATCTCGGTTCAGTTAGCCCAGCATTCGTGTACCTCTGTTGTAGATGGGCGTCAGAGTGCTAAAATGTTACATGCGGTTTAGGTAAATCAACGCATGACAGCCGGGCAAAGGTTCCCGGCTCTTTCCTGTGCAAGGAAAATTTAAGGGAAGACAATGATACGCGTTGCCATTTGTGACGATCACCAGATAGTTCGAGCAGGCTTCAAGCAAATTTTTTCGTCGTCCGGCGACTTCGAAGTCGTGGCCGAAGGCGCCACCGGCCGCGAGGCGCTCGATATTGCCCGCCGCGAGATTTGCGACGTGCTGCTGCTCGACATCGCCATGCCCGACCAGAGCGGGATCGACATTCTGCGTACCATCCGCCAGGGCCAGCCGAACCTGCCGGTACTGATTCTCTCCGGCTATCCGGCGCAACAGTACGCACTGAACCTGTTCAAGATGGGCGCCAACGGCTACCTGAACAAGGAATGCGATGCCGACGAGCTCAAGACCGCCGTGCGCACCGTGTTCCAGGGCCGCCGTTACGTCAGCTCGACCGTCGGCGAATTGCTGGCACAGAGCTTCGACCGCGATCCGAACACGGCGCTGCACACCGAGTTGTCGGACCGCGAGTTCCAGGTATTCCTGCGGCTGGCAAAAGGCGCCACCGTCTCGGATATCGGTAACGCGCTGTCGCTGTCGATCAAGACCGTGTCCACCTACCGTACCCGCATCATGGAAAAGATGGGCTTGCAGTCGAACAGCGACCTGACTTACTACGCCATGAAGAACAACCTGCTCGACTAAGCAGGTTCGCGAACGCCGCCCGGCGTTCGCCTTTGCCGGCCCATCGCGGCCGGCGCCGCGGCCACCTGGCCGCGGGCAGGTCAACGCACAGCGGCCGCCCGTTCATACGCCCAGGCAAGCCGCCGGGGAAGGGTGCCAGGAACCGCTGCGCATCCGCGCCATCCCGCTTGCTCGACACGCCGCTACGCTGCATTTCCATCAGGAACGGATTATAATCGGCCCGCCCCGGTAAAGTTGCGCGAAAGGAACCCGACAGTGTATTTCACCAGCGATCCACGCCCGAGGCGGACGCGCGGATCGTCGCGCAGTTTGCCCCGCTATAAAACACTCATTTGCCTGGCCTGCGTGCTGATCCTGCTCGCGAACGGCTTCAGCCTGCTGCGCAACCTCGACGCCCTGAAAGCGGCCAACGGCCTGCAAGACCAGACCGCCCGCGTCACCGACGAATTGCAACACCTGAGCCTGCTCGTCACGGATGCCGAGAGCAATATGCGCGGCTATTTCCTGTCCGGTAACCCGAGCTACCTGGGCATGGTGAAGGGCGCCCCCGGCCAGATCGACCGCAAGCTGCGTGAACTGCAAGTGCTGCTCGCCGGCCATCCGTCGCAGCAAAAAAACCTGGCGCAGCTGCGCACCCTCGTCGAGCGCCAGCTCGACATGATGAACCAGGCGCTGGCGGCCTACCGCGCTGGCGGCCTGAAGGAAATCCTCACCATTACCAGTGCCCCGAACGACGGCGACAGCGATGAAATCCGCTTGCAGGTCGTCATCATGCTGAGCGAGCAGAATGAATCGCTGACCGCCCACAGCGCCGCATTTTACGAACAATACCGCCATGCCGTACTGCTTGGCCTGGGCATCAACGCGGCCGCGATCGCCGTGCTGCTGCTGTTTTACCGGCTGGTCAGGCGCAGTTTCGCGGCCCGCGCCGAGGCCGAATGCGCGCTGCAGGCGGCCAACGAACAGCTCGAATCGACGGTCGCAAAGCGTACCGAGCAGCTGTCGGTGCTGTCGCGCCACCTGATCCATGTGGCGGAAGAAGAAAAGGCGCGCCTGGCACGCGAGCTGCATGATGAAATGGGCGCCAACCTGACCGCGATCGGCATGGATTTGAACAGCGTCGGCGAGGAGCTGCGCACCAGCCGGCCGGAACTGGCGGCGATGCTGGCGCGGGCGCGCGCGACCCTGGTCGACACGGTGCAACTGAAGCGCCGCATCGTCGAGGACCTGCGCCCGAGCCTGCTCGACAACCTCGGCCTGTCGGCGGCGCTGCAGAGTTATTGCGACGATTATGCGCGCGTGACGGGCCTGGACTGCGACGTGTTGATCGAGGGCGAGATCGACAGCGCCGGGCCGATGCATGCGATCGCGCTGTTCCGGATCGTGCAGGAAGCCCTGAACAATATTGCCAAGTATGCCGGGGCGCGCAACGTCATCGTGCACCTCGAGCGCGAAGCGGATGCGGTTGCGCTGGAAGTGAGCGACGATGGCGTCGGCATTGCCCCGGACGCGTTTGCGCGCGCGAAGTCGCACGGCTTGCTCGGAATGCGCGAAAGGGCCTTGCTGCTGGGAGGGAAACTCGAGGTCGGGCGCGGGGTCAACGAGGTCGGCACCTGCGTCCGGGCGCGCATTCCGCTGTCGGGCACTGGCAGCGGGGAGGAAACGCAGCCGGCATTGCCGGGCCCAAATGAGTCGTCGCCGGTCTTGCCGGCGACGGGATGTGACAATAAGGATCGCGACCTGCAGCAGCTCGCGTAAGGCCTTGCTTAGCTGACTACTTAGCGCGCGACGTCCATCAGCAGGCGGTCGTATTCGGTCTTGGCGACCTTGTAGCACTCGCCCGCATAGTCTTCCAGGCCGGTGCGGTCGAGCACCGTGATGTTGCCGCGGCGGTACTGGATCAGGCCTTCGTCCTGCAGCTTGCCGGCGGCGGCGGTGATGCTTTCGCGGCGCACGCCCAGCATGATCGAGATCAGTTCCTGGGTCACTTTCAGTTCGTTGCCTGGCGAACGGTCCAGGCGGTCGAGCAGCCAGCGGCACAGCTTCTGTTCGATCGAGCTGTGGCGGCCGCCGACGGCATTCTGTGCCATCTGGGCGAACAGGGCGTTGGTGTAGCGCATCATGAGTTGCGGCAGGGCGCCGCCCTTCATGAAGGCGTCACGCAGGTATTGGGTCTTGAGGCGGTAGCCGTAGCCCGCGCTCTGGACCACCGCGCTGCACATGGCACGCTCACCCATGAACAGCGACACGCCGACCACACCCTCGTGACCTACAACGGCGATCTCGGTGGTGGCGCCGTCTTCCATCACATACAGCAGCGACACGATTGCGGTCGTTGGAAAATACACATATTCCAATTTGCTGCCATACTCGAACAGTTCCTTGCCGAACGGCATTGGAACCAGTTCCAGATGCTCGAACAGGGTTTCCAGGTCCTGGCGGGGAAGGGCGGCCAGCAATTCGTTTTGCTGGGTACCACTGACACTGACAACTGGACGGGAAGCAGCCTTGACTTCATCTTTGGTGGCGGGAATCCGGGTTACCGATTGCGATTTTTGCGTAACACCACCAAGTTGAGCGTTGTTCATTTTCTGTCCTCTTATCTGTACTTATTGCATCAGGGGCGACTTCTTGAGACTGTTGACACTGTCTCATCGCGATGTGTGTACAGTAAAGCTATAGTCCGTTGGCGAACATAAGATTAGGGGTTGCCCCCGTGTAGGCAGTGTGCATGGTGTCTTGTCAGTCCAGTCCTACTGGGAAGATTGCCCGGAAACAGGCTTTTTATTTAGCCCGCGCAAGGTTTTGTCGGATAATGGCCACCTCATCCCTTCTCAATCGATCAATCAAGCACCCCCGCGCGCATGCATGTCCTACTTGTGGAAGACGACGCCGTCCTCGCTGACGGCCTGATTCGCAGCTTGCAGGGTCATGGCATGCAGGTGGAACTGGCGCGCGACGGGCTCCAGGCCGACCTGCTGCTGCAGCGCAATCCCTCATCGTCGCCCGCATTAGTCCCCGCATTTGCTCCCCCAGGGCAGTTGGTCGTCGTACTCGACATCGGCCTGCCCGGCATCGACGGCTTCGAGGTCGTGCGCCGCCTGCGCGCCCGCGGCGACACTACCCCGGTGCTGCTGCTCACCGCGCGCGACGCCGTCGAAGACCGCGTGCGCGGCCTGGAAACGGGGGCCGACGATTACCTTGTGAAACCCTTCGCCACCCCGGAGCTGGTCGCCCGCATCCGTGCGCTGGCACGCCGCAACGCGCCGAAATCGACTGTGCTCGCCCTCGGCAACCTGGTGTTCGACTCCGGCGCGCGCCGCGCCCGCATCGGCGAACGTGCGCTGGAGTTGTCGGCACGCGAATGGGCCGTGCTCGAATACCTGCTGCTGCAGGCGGGTAGGGTGGTATCGAAACAACAGATCATCGACACCATCGCCCCCTGGGGCGAAGACCTCACCCTCAACGCCGTCGAAGTCTATGTGTCGCGCCTGCGCCTGAAACTCGACGGCGCCGGCCTCTCCCTGCGCACCATTCGCGGTTTCGGTTATCTGCTGGAAGCGGCAGCGGCCTCGTGAAGAGCATCCGGGTTCGCCTGCTCAAGTGGCTGGTCGGCCCGATCCTGGTCGTCAACCTGGGCGCCGCGGGCTTGACCTACCTGCTGGCCTGGACGCCGGCCCAGCTCGCGTTCGACGACGGCCTGCGCACGGCGGCAAGCAGCCTGGCCGCGCGCGTACGCGGCGCCGGCCCGGCCGCGCTCGACGGCATGGCCCCCGAGGGCAATACCGGCGAAGCCACCTGGACTGCCCTGCATGGGGCCGGCGGACGGCTGCTGGCGGGAACAACTGCGCTGCCGGCGTTCGAACGCGCCGGGATGCACGACGCCACCCTGCACGGCGAGCCGGTACGGGTGGCCGTGGCGCAGGTCGCGGGCGGGGGTGCCAACGCGGGCGCGAATGGAGAAAGTGTGCAGCGCGTCAGCGTGGCGCGCACGGTGCGGGCGCGCCAGCAGGTGCGCGCCGCCATCGTGCGCTCGCTGGTGCTGCTCGAACTCGTGTTCAGCCTGGGGCTGGTCGCGCTGGTCTGGTTTTCGGTCGGCAATGGACTGGCGCCGCTGGCCCGCCTGCGCGCCCGGTTGGACGCCCGCGGCAGCGCCGATCTGGCCCCGCTGGACGATGCCGGCATGCCGCGCGAACTGGCGCCGGTGGTCGACGCTTTCAATGCGCTGCTCGGCCGCATCGCCGCCGGCGCCCGCGCCCAGGACGAGTTCCGCGCGAACGTGGCGCACCAGCTGCGCACCCCGCTGGCCGGCCTGCGCCTGCAGCTCGAATGGCTGGCGGCGCGCCACGCCGGCGACCCCGAGACGCGGCGCTCGGTCGAACTCATGCTGGGCGCCAACGAGCGCATGATCCGCCAGACCAATCAATTGCTCTCGCTCGAACGCGCCGAGCCGAACCGTTTCGACCGCCTGCGCCTGGCGCCGCTCGACCTTTCAAGCGTGGTGGCCGACACCATCCAGACCTTCGTCGAACAGGCTGCGGCGAAGGACATCGACCTCGGTTTCGAGCTGGAACCGGCTTGCATCGACGGCGATCGCTTCCTGCTGCGCGACCTGGTCGACAACCTGGTCGACAACGCCTTGCGCTACACGCCGCGCGGCGGGCGCGTGACGGTCAGCTGCGCTACGGGTCGGGAAGGCGGCGCGCTGCTGCGCGTCGAGGACAACGGGCCGGGGATTCTGGCCGCGATGCGCGAGGGAGTGTTCGAGCGCTTCGTGCGCCTGGACGAAGGCACGAACACGATGGGCAGCGGACTGGGCCTGGCGATCGTGCGCGACATCGCCAACCTGCACGGCGCCGCGGTCACGCTGGCCGAGGCCCGCCAGGGCGGCGCCGTTTTTACGGTCGCCTTTCGATAGCGGCCCACGCGACGGCGGATACGGCGGGCACGGCGCCATCCGCGCCCTCCGACAGCGCCTCGCTGTCAGCTTCCCGTCAGCATTTCCTCAGGGAAATGCAAGCTTCCTGCTGTATTATTCTCCAAGGCAACTTTTCTTGCCGGTGTGACGCGGCAGCGCCATCGCGAACCTTTGGAGAATCCTGATGACACGGCAGACTGGTTTTACGCTCATTGAACTCATGGTCACGGTCGTCATCATTGGCATCCTGAGTGCCATCGCCGTGCCAAGCTATGGCAAGTACGTGTTGCGTACCAAGCTGACCGACGCCTATTCGGGCCTGGCCGGGGTGCAGCCGCTCGCCGAGCAGCACTGGGCGAACAACCGGACATTCGAGGAGTTCAGCGGCGTGCCGGCGGCGACCGACAGCTTCAGCTTTGCCGTCGCCAGCGCCAGCGCCACGGCTTATACCGTCACCGCTACCGGCAGGAGCGCCGCAGCCGGCTTTGTTTTCACAATCGACCAGAACGGCCGCCGCGCCACCACCGCCGTGCCGGCAGGCTGGACCACGAGCGACAGTTGCTGGGTACGCGACAAGGGCGCTGTATGCAGCCAGTAAGCCAGCCAGTAAGCCAGCCGGCGGGGCGGCGCGGCCTGCCACAGAGCGCGCGCGGCTTTACGCTGCTCGAAGCCATGATCGCGCTGGCCATCCTCGCCGTCGTGCTGTCGGTCGGCATGCCGCGCATGAACGCCTGGATCTATGCGGGCAAGGTCGCCAGCGCCGGCCAGTTCTACGCCGAGGGCTTCGCACTGGCGCGCGGCCAGGCGCTCACGCACAACAGCGCCAGCCGCATGGTGCTGTCGGAAAACGCGGTTAACGGCCAGTTCGACTGGCAGGTCGACATTTGCTTCCCGCGACCAGACGACCCCTGCAACGATAGCAGCAGCAACTGGTCGACGACCGGCGCCGCCGCCGAACGCGACCCGGAAGGGGCGGCCGGTTTCAAATCGGTGCTGCGCCGGGCAGACGCGCTGCCGGCCGCGCGCGAACTGGCGCAGGCCGTCGGTCCCGACGATGCGCGTTCGGTGTACTTCACGCCGCTCGGCTGGGTCAACCCGGCCATCGCCCCCTACGTCGAACGCATCAACCTGACCCCGGCCGCAAGCATGGCGAAGGATGCCCCGGCCACCGCCATCGTGCTGACCCTGGCAGGCATCGCCACTCGTTGCAAGCCAGGCGTTGCCGCCAACGACCCCCACAGGTGCCCGCCTTGAAAATCAATCCGACCCGCCGCCAGGGCGGCGTTGCCCTGCTCGAGGCGCTGCTTGCCGCCGTACTGCTGGCCATTGGCCTGCTGGGCACGATCGGTCTCCAGGCACGCGCCTACTCGGCTCTGTCCGACGCCGGCATGCGCTCCGAGGCGACCATTGCCGCCGAACGCCTGCTGGGCGTGATGACGACCGACGCCGGCAACCTCAACGACTACAAGCTGGCCGAGGACGGCAAGCCCGGTGAGCGCCTCGCCCCGTGGTACAACGCCACGCGCAAGAGCATTCCCGGCGCCACCGTCGTCGTCTCCGTCACGGCCGGCAGCGGCGCCGCGGCGCCGGCCGAAGTGGCGGTCACGATCAGCTGGCAGCGCAAGGCCGACACGCCGAAAAACACGCACGCCGTGCGAGCGTATATCTAGGAGACCACGATGCGCTCACGCCTGCTGCGCTCGCGCGGCTTCTCGATGGTCGAACTGCTGGTCAGCGTCGCGATAGGCCTGCTGGCGCTGGTGTTCGCCACCCGTCTGATCACCGGGGCCGAACAGAACAAGTCCTCTGCGCTGGGCAGCTCGGACTCGATGCAAAACGGGATGCTGGCGATGTTTTCGATCAGCGGCGACGCGCAACAGGCAGGTTTCGGCCTGAATGATCCGATCCTGGCCGGGTGCGACACCATCTTTACCGACACGGGCGGCTTTGCACTGGCCACCGCTGCGCGCGGCGGCGCCACCGTGCGCCCGCTGGCGGCGGCCATCATCGAATCCGGCGGTGCCGGACCGGACCGCATCAGCCTGTATTCCGGCAGTTCGCTCAGCGGCACAGGTACCGTACGTGTCGTCAGCAATTATATTGGCGGCACCAGCCTGAACCTCGACATCGAACCCTTCGGCTTCGCCAAAGGCGACGTCGTCGTCGTGGCGCCGGAAGCCGGGGATGGCCAGTGCGCGCTGACGCAGGTGTCGAACGATCCGACCGGCGAACCCGCGCTGACGGTGGCTGGGGGCACGGGCTTTCGCTACAACAGCGGCGAGCTGGGCAGGCCTTTCGACGGCGGCACGACGCGTGTATTCAACCTCGGCCCGCCAGCTTCGCTGTCGTTCCACACCTGGTCGGTGACGAACGGCTTCCTGCAGTTGCGCTCGACCGACATGGCAGGGTCGGGCGCGACGCCGGTGACGGTCGCCGACAACATCGTGTCGATCAAGGCCCAGTACGGCTTCGACACCCGCACCGGCGCCGCGTTCGATCCGAAGGGCGCCCTGCGGGTAGGACGCTGGTCCGCCGAGATGATCGATGCCGACGGCGACGCGGAAGTCGGCAGCGCGGGCGACTACCAGCATATGGCGGCGCTGCGCATCGCCGTGGTGGCGCGCAGCAAGACGCGCGAGCGCGTGGGCACGGCCGGCACCTGCACCGCCACCACCAGCCTGCCGACCGTGTTCGGCAGCGAGGAGCCGCTCGGCGTCAAGCCGGCGCCGGTGAGCGTGGACGTGGCCGTGGCGGGCGACGGGGTGGACTGGCGCTGCTACCGCTACCGCGTGTTCGAAACCATCGTCCCCCTGCGAAATGCCTCCTGGAGGCCCTGACATGAAACAACGTTCCCGGCGCACAGAGCGCGGCGTGGCCTTGCCGGTCATGCTGATCATCCTGCTGGTGATGCTCATTTCGAGCATTTACCTGCTCAAGTCGAGCAACTCGACCACCTTGACTGCCTCGAACCTGGCCTACGATTCGGCCCAGGGCAGGGCAGTCGACTTTGGCCTGCACAAGGGCTTCCAGTGGCTGAGCGACACCGCAAAGGCCAACAAGGCGCAGCTCAACAGCCACTCGGCCGCCAACGGCTACGTCGCCATCCTCGAGGAAGGGCAGAGCCTGCGTTCGGACGCGTTCTGGGAGGGCGGGCTTTTCGTGGACGTCGGCAAGCAGCGCGTCCAGTACGTGATCCACCGCCTGTGCTCGCGCGATCTTCCCTATGACGATCCCAAGAACGCTTGCATGCAAACGGCCGACAATCCCTCGGCGATGGGGTCGTCGGTCAAGGCGGGCGACAGCCTGGCCTCGGATGCGCCGCGTTTCACATCGGTCCCGAAAGTGCATTACGTCGTCACCGCCCGCATCGCCGGCGCGCGTGGCGGCAACGTCGTCAACCAGCTGGTGGTGCAGATCGGCTCCTGAAACCCGCACCCGGAACCGGCTCGCATGCCGGGCAAAGACAATGGAAACACGCATGAACCGCATTCTCACACTGACCGCCGTCCTGCTCCTGGCGGGCGTGGCGCACGCTGCGCCCACCGCCATCGCCACGCTGCCGCTGCTGAACATCGACGGCACCGGCACCGTCAAGCCGAACCTGATGCTCCTGTACGATAACTCGGGCTCGATGATGAGCACATTCACGCCCGATTACGTGGACGACAGCACCACCTGCCGCGCGAAGGCCACGATGGCCGGGGGCACGCGCGGCTGCCGCATCGGCGATCCGCCCTTTGCCAGTGCCGACTTCAACAAGCAGTACTACAACCCGAAGGTGCGCTACCTGCCGCCAGTGAATGCCAAGGGCGAGTCCTACATCGCGATGACGCGCGCAAACACGAGCGGCTGGACCATCGTGCCGACCGATGCCTTCAATGTCGACAAGCGCGACTTGCTCGGCAATGCGGTCGACAGCAGCAACCTGGCAGCCGGTTTTCCCGACCTGCGCTGGTGCAACGGGAGCAGCAACTGCGGCTACAACAAGGCCGGCTACACCTATCCGAACGATGTGCACGACGAGCCCGAATACTTCCTCGGGAACCCCTACTATTACGCCATCAACGCCGCCGAATACTGCACCGACGCCACGCTCACCAATTGCCGCGTCACCGCCGTCGGCGCGCCGGCTCCGGACGGCTATTCGAAGCCGGCTCCCGTGCGCTGGTGTAACAGCGCCGCCCTGACCACCTGCCAGGCCAAGTACGTCGGCAGCTTCAAGTACCCGCGCTTCTCCGATCCGAAGCGCAACCCCGAATGGTACGGCACCATTACGATCGGTGCATCGAGCTCCGCCACCAGCAGGAGCATCAGCAGCGTCACGATGATCGGGCCGGGTGGCCCCTTCACGCTGACCAACGGCGCCGTCACGGCGCCGACTGGCACCGATACCGCGGCCAAACAGGCAGCCGCCGCCAATGCCCTGGCAGCCTCGATCATCGCCCGGACAGGCCTGCCCGAGCAGTACACGGCCTGCGTGCGCACCCCGGGTATCGCCGGCGTGCCGGCCTGCTCGAGCTTCGGCATCGCGCTCGACAGCAACGCCATGGTGGCGGTGGTGCCGATCAGCTGCCCGGAGACCGCCACCAGCAAGGCCGTCGGTCCATGCTCGCTCGTCACCGACGGCAGCCGGGCCGGACGGGCCATGGTGGTCTCGTCGGGGACGTCGGCAACGGCGATCCTGAAAGTGGAAGGCACGGCCAACAACAACACCGGCAAGAACCAGGAGTTGTCCGGAATCGCCCTGGGCGCCACCCAGCTGCTGTCGACCAAGCTGCAGTTTGCGCGCGGCGCCAGCGCTGCCGCCGTTGCGCAGGCGATCGTGAGCCGGATCGGGACGGACGGCGCCATCAAGGCCTATCCCGGCAAGAACGAGATTACCCCCGCCTGCAAGGCGGCCGCCGACAACACGGTATGCCTCGTCACCAGCGCACTCGACAGGGAAGGCGACAACATCAGCCTCGGCGCGCTGTCGAACAACACGAACAACAAGACTGTCTACCTGCGCTTTACGGCCACGGCCGCCGTCACCGACGCCATTCCGACCGCCGTGACGCCGCTGAGCGCCTCGGTGTTCGCGCGGACCGACATCGTCCCGGGCCGCGACAGCTATCCGAAGCAAGCCGGGCGCACCGACTGCGCGGGCGCCGCCTGCACCTACGACGAAGAAATGACCAACTTCGCCAACTGGTACACGTATTACAAGACGCGCAACCAGATGATGAAGACCGCCGTTGGCCAGTCCTTCCAGCCGGTCACCGACAATTACAACGTCGGCATCGTTGCGCTGTCGGTGGCCGCCGCGGAAGGGGGCATGAAAGTGCCGAAGCCCTTTACGGGCGACGCGCGGACCGATTGGTACACGGCCCTGTACCGCATGAGCGGCATCGGTTCGACGCCGATCCGCCAGGCGCTGCATGCGGTCGGCAAGATGTATGCAAATCGCGCGCCCTATAACTACTCGCCCGGCAACGAAGCGATCACCTTCCCCTGCCAGCAGAACTTCACCTTCGTCACCACCGACGGCTACTGGAACGGCGCCGCGGCCGCGGACGTGGTCAACAACGACAACGTCGAAAGCACGCAGCGCTTCTGCTCGCGCACCAGGGGCTGCGTCGATGCCAGCAGCCAGAGCGCCAATTCGCTGGCCGACGTCGCCCTGTACTGGTACAACGGCGGCTCGAACAACTCGACGACCTCGCTGCGCCCTTCGCTGGAAGACTGGAACAAGCCGAACGGCGACGTGGCGGCGGCCGCCGGCGAAAACACGCGCCTGCACATGAACACCTATGCGCTCGGCCTGGGCGTGGACGGCATCATGACCTATGACCCGAACTACGAGAAGGCCGAGTCGGGCACCGACTTCCACAAACTGATCACGGGCGCCACCAGCGGCTGCCCATGGAACAACAACGGGCCCTATGTCTGGCCGAACCCGAACACGGGCGACAACTCCGGCAGCGCGGCCTACCAGTCGCGCGTGGACGACCTGTGGCATGCCGCCATCAACGGCCACGGCAAGTACTTCAGCGCTTCGGACCCGCTGCAGGTGATCGGAGGCCTGCGCGCCGCGCTCTCGAACATCGAGGTGAAGATTGGCGCCGCCGCCGCGGCCGCGACGTCGACCCCGAATATTTCTCAGAATGACAACGACATCTTCGCGGCCACCTTCACCACGGTGCGCTGGTACGGCGAACTGCAGGGCAAGAAGATCAATATCGTCACCGGCATGGTCGAGCCGGGGGCGAAATGGAGCTCGTCGAACACCGTCGGCAAGAAGGTCGCCGCGGATGGCGATTCGCGCACCATCCTGATGCTCGACGTCGCGAGCGGCGGCCTGAAGGACTTCAGCCACGCAACGATGACGGTGGAAGAGAAGGCGTGGTTCGAGAACAAGTGCAGCCTGCTGGCCCAGTGCTCGACGCTCAAGGACGAGCAGCGCATGATCGTCAACAACGGCGACCACATCGTCAGGTGGCTGCGCGGCCAGCAGCAGCACGCGGATGACATACTGCTGCGCGCCTACAGCAGGACCGGGGCGGTGGCCGGCAGTCCGGCCGTTCCGCTGCCGATCGTGCTGGGCGATATCGCGTCCTCGAAACCGGCCTACCTGCGCGACCCGCGCAAGGCCTATACCGGCGAGGACTACTTCAAGTTCAGGCGCGACCATGCGGACCGCCACGCAACGGTCTTCGTCGGCGCCAACGACGGCATGCTGCACGCCTTCGACGCCGCCGGCGGCGAGGAGATCTGGGCGTACGCCCCGCGCATCACCATGAAGAAGCTGTACCGCCAGGCCAGCACGACCTATGCCGGGAGCCACCAGTTCACGGTCGACGGCTCGCCCGAGGTCGCCGACGTGAAGATCGGCGGCGCCTGGCGCAGCGTGCTGGTGGGCGGGCTGAACGGCGGCGGACGCGGCTACTACGCGCTCGACGTGACCGATCCGGCGACGCCGAAGGCATTGTGGGAGCTGTGCGCCGACCCGAACGTGTGCAGCGGCGACAATTACGACGCCGACATCGGCCTGACCTTCGGTAACCCGCAGTTCGGCACCTGGAAAGATGCGGGCGGCATTGAGCACTGGGTCGTGTTCCTGACCTCGGGCTACAACAACATACCGGGTACCGACGACGTGGACGGTGGCAGCGGCGAAGGCTTCCTGTACGTCGTCGATGTGGCCAGCGGCCGCGTGCTGGCCAAAACCGGCACCGGCTCGGACGCAAGCACCAGCGGCACGCCGTCAGGCCTGGCACGCATCACGGCCATCAGCGCCAATCCGAGCACCGATCCGCTGGTGACCTATATCTACGGCGGCGACAACCTGGGCCGGATGTGGCGCTTCGATTTCACCACCCAAGGCGCGCCTGTGCTATTGAAGATGGCCGACGCCGGCCCCGGCCAGCCGGTCACCACGCGCCCCGACGTGACGCTCTGCCGGCCGGGCGGCGCCGCCGCCAGCGACAGCGAGGCCGGCGAATTGCAGCGCGTGGTGGCCTTCGGCACCGGGCGCCTGCTGGCCCAGGAGGACATCTCCAACAAGGTCGTCCAGAGCGCCTATGTGCTGCGCGACAGCGGCGTTGCGGTTTCGCCGGCGCATTGGCGCGGGGCGTCCAGCATGCCGCAGCAGAACCTGACGGCGGTGCCGGGCACCAGCACGGCGTATGCGATCAGCGGCGCGAAGATCGACCTGGCCTCCCAGGCGGGCTGGTTCATGGACTTCGATCGCAACAGCGGCGAACGCGTCAACCTCGACCCGAAGATCATCGCGGGCGCCCTCAACGTCGTGACCAACATGCCAAGTTCCTCGTCGAGCTGCAAGGTGGGCGGCACCAGTAACGTCTACCAGGTCAATGCCTGCACAGGGGAGCCGCTGGTGGCGATCAACGTCGACAGCAGCAGTGGCAGCGCGGCGATGATGGTGGCAGGCCAGACCTTGTCGAATTCCGCCGCTGCGGTCGGCTCGATCGTCATCAGCCTGCCCTCGGGTGAACTCAAGCAGATCACAACCAATGCCGACGGCAGCATGGTCACGACGGCGGTCGCGCCGGCGATCTCGGCGGGCGCCTCGCGGGCCGGCTGGCGCCGGGTGCGCGAATAAGGGCAAGCGGCAAGGCGAGACAATCGCAGGAGGAGCATGCAAGGGCGCTGGAGCATTCGCTGCAGCGCCCTTGCGCGTTCTCCGGTATTCATTCAGTTCACACGGGCGGCCGCGGAATCGGTAAAATCGAGGGTTTTCTTCATCTGGGCCATTGGGGCTCGACTATGTCCAACGAACCTGACATCCTCGCTACCGACGTCCCTGGCGACGACACCGAGCAAACCTCCGCCGCCACGACCGCGCGCCAGCCTGCCGCGATCGCCCGCGAAGTCGCGCGCCGCCGCACCTTCGGCATCATTTCCCACCCCGACGCCGGTAAAACCACGCTGACCGAGAAGCTGCTGCTGTTCTCGGGCGCGATCCAGCTCGCCGGTACCGTCAAGGGCCGCAAGAGCGGCCGCCATGCGACTTCCGACTGGATGGACATCGAGAAGCAGCGCGGCATTTCGGTCGCCTCCTCGGTGATGCAGTTCGAGTTCCGCGACCACGTCATCAACCTGCTCGATACGCCCGGCCACCAGGACTTCTCGGAAGACACCTATCGCGTGCTGACGGCGGTCGACTCGGCGCTGATGGTGATCGACGCGGCCAAGGGCGTGGAAACGCAGACGATCAAGCTGCTCGACGTGTGCCGCATGCGCAATACGCCGATCGTCACCTTCATGAACAAGCTCGACCGCGAAACGCGCGACCCGCTCGAGCTGCTCGACGAGCTCGAATCGGTCCTCAAGATCGAATGCGCGCCGGTGACCTGGCCGATCGGCATGGGCAAGAACTTCCGCGGCGTGTACCACCTGCTGAACGACGAGATCATGCTGTTCAAGGCTGGCGAAGAAAAGGCCGACGGCGCCTTCGAGATCCTGAAGGGCATCGACAACCCGAAGCTGGCCGAGATGTTCCCGCTCGAGATCGAGCAGCTGAAAATGGAAGTCGAGCTGGTGCACGGCGCATCGCACCCGTTCGACCTCGAGCGCTTCCTGTCGGGCGTGCAGACGCCGGTGTTCTTCGGCTCCGCCATCAACAACTTCGGCGTGCGCGAGATCCTGTCGGCGCTGGTCGACTGGGCGCCGGGCCCGCGCGAGCGCGACGCCACCGTGCGCGCCGTGACCCCCGCCGAGCCGAAGTTCTCCGGTTTCGTCTTCAAGATCCAGGCCAACATGGACCCGGCCCACCGCGACCGCATCGCTTTCCTGCGCGTGTGCTCGGGACGCTTCGAAAAGGGCATGAAGGTCAAGCACCTGCGCCTCGGCAGGGAAGTGAAACTGTCGTCGGTGGTGACCTTCATGGCCTCCTCGCGCGAGCAGGTCGAGGAAGCCTACGCGGGCGACATCATCGGCCTGCCGAACCACGGCAACATGCAGATCGGCGACAGCTTCTCGGAAGGCGAGATGCTGACCTTCACCGGCATCCCGTACTTCGCGCCGGACCTGTTCCGCACGGTGCGCATCCGTAACCCGCTGAAGATGAAGCAGCTGCACAAGGGCTTGCAGCAGCTGGGCGAAGAGGGCGCGGTGCAGGTGTTCAAGCCGGTACTCGGCTCGGACCTGATCCTCGGCGCCGTCGGCGTGCTGCAGTTCGAGGTGGTGGCAAGCCGCCTGTTGAACGAATACGGCGTCGACGCCGTCTTCGAAGGTTCCAGCATCAGCAGCGCGCGCTGGGTCTCGAGCGACGACAAGAAGTCCCTGTCCGACTTCGAGACGCAGCTCGGCCACAACGTGGCGTATGACGCGGCCGGCAACCTGGCCTATCTCGCGACCTCGGGCGTCAACCTGCGCCTGACCCAGGAGCGCTGGCCCAAGCTCACCTTCCACGCGACGCGCGAGCACGCGGCCAGGCTTGGGTAAGCTGCAAGCTTGAAGGAAGAACGGCCGGCATGCATGCCGGCCGTTTTGCTATCTGGCGCATGGATCGCGTCCGCATCCGACGGCCGGCTTGCGGGCAGTACCGCCAGGTGGAGCGCCCGTCGGGTCCCGCTCCGGGTCGGCCGCGCTGGATTCGGGATGGGTGATTTCGATGCTGGTGACCAGCTGATTGGCGACCGTCCCGTCAGGCTCAGTCACACGCAACTGCACCGGCAGCCAGTTGCGTTGGGGGGCCAGCCAGAGCTCCACGCGGCGCTCGCCGGCCTGTGCGAGCTGCAGCAGGCGCACCGCGGCGAGCGTTCCGGCCCCGGTCGCCAGTTGCTCGCGTCCGAGCACCTGGAAGCGTGCGACCTGCACGCCGCCGGCGCCGCCCAGCACGATTTCGATCACGTCCTGCACCTGGTCCGGCTCGGCCAGGCCGATGCCCGCGAGCTGCATCAGTACCGAGGCGCGGTCCTGGCTGCCGATGTGCAGGGGCGCGCTGTCGGCCATGGCGCCGTAATCGATGCGCTGCGCTTCGCGGTCGAAGCGGGCCACGAGCTCGCCGCCGGCCGCACCGCGCTCGCTGGCGCGCAGGGGCGCAATGCCAGCATCGTCCTCCCCGCCTTCGCTCTCGAGCTGGCCGAGTACGCCTTCGACCCGCAACTGGTAACTGCCGCGCTCGACGCGCCAGGCGACCTGCGCTGTTTCGGCCGGCTCGGCCGGCTGGCCGGGTCGCGTGCGGGTCACTGTATAGGCCAGCCGGGCCGATGGGGGCGGGCGCACCCGGTAGCGGCCCGGCATCTGGATGGGGGCCGGGCCCGGAGCGGGGCTGGAGGAGGGCGAGGGCGGCCGGTCGGCGCCCGGCAAGGCGGAAGCTGCTGGCGCCGCGGCATCAACCGGCGCGGCCATCGGCGCAGGAGCGGCCGAAACCGGGGACGCGGCGGCCCGCGCAGCCGGCTCCGCGACCGGCGAGGATTGCGCCGCTTCCGGCTGCTGCGGCATGGCCGGGGCCGCTGTCGGGACCAGGCGAAGCGCGAGCAGTGAACCGATGGCCGGCTGCCGGCGCGGCGACAGCCAGCCCTCGGCCCAGGCGAACGCGAGCAGGTGTAACAACAAGGACAGGACGACCAGGCCAGCCATACGCCGGTGCCTGGCCAGGTGGACGGCAATCTTCATGGTGCTAGTGTACCTGCCTGTCTGCAATTGTCCATGGAACGGGAGTAGCCGGCTGGCGCAATGTGCAGAGCACACCTGATGCCTTGGCCTGGTCGCGTTACCGAACTGGCCCTGCGCCGCCACCGGATCCGGCTGCGCGCAGGTTCGCGAATGGCATCGGTGTGCGCCTGCCTTGCCGAAATTTTCCCGGGGCCGGTAGGTATTGATTTCCGTCAATAGCGGGGTCAAGCCGATGACTTAGATTGGTCGAATGCGTTAAGGAAATATTGCGCATTCCCGAACTCGTGAGGTCATCATGCAGACATCCCAGTGTTTCCCGGCCGCGAGCGTTCCAGCCGCGTTCCCGGCATCGTGCTCAGGAGGCTGAGATGCTGTCGCGCCTGAAAATCGGTCCGAAATTGTTGCTGGCGCCCGGCGTCGTGCTGTTGCTGCTGGTATTCCTGTCCTGTGGCGCCTGGTATGCGATGGTGCGCCAGAATGCCTCGCTGGAAGACATCGTCGGCCAGCGCGCGGCCAACATGCGCGCCGCGAGCGAACTCGTGTTCACGGCGCAACGCGGCCACGCCGGGGTCTACCAGCTGCATACCTGGATCGGCGGCAGCTTCCCGAAGAGCCGCATCGAACCGCTGGTCCGCGACATCCACGCCCAGCATGCGATGTCCGGGTCGGGCCTGAAGCGCCTGAGCGCGGCGACCGTGGCCGGCAGCGCGGAGCGCCGCTACGTCGAGCAGGCCACCGCCGCGCATGCGGTCTACGTGCAGGCCGTGCGCGACGTCATCGAACTCGCGCGCGACGACCAGTCGATCAGCGCCAACGCCATGAGCAAAGCCGACACCGCGTTTACCGTCGTCGCCGAGCGCCTGAACGCGCTGTCGCATCTGGAACAAACGCTGTCGCAGCAGGCGTCGGACAGCGCGACTGCCGACTTCCGCGCGATGACCTGGATGATGCCCTGCGTGATCGCGCTCGCGATTGGCGTGTCCCTGCGCATCAGCATGGCCGTGCGCGGCGCGCTGCTGGCCGAAATCCGCGGCATCGGCGCGGCCGTGATCGATCTGGCCAGCGGCGACCTGACGGTCAAGGACCGTGTCTACGGCAACGACGAGATCGCGGAAACCTCGCGCGCGCTGAATGCCAGCATCCGCAACCTGAACCTGACCCTGCGCACCATCCTGGAGTCGGCGCGCTCGATCGGCACGGCCTCGCGCGACCTTGCGCTCGGCAACCTGAACCTGACGACGCGCGCAGCTTTTCGCGCCAGTTCGCTCGAGCATACGGCCTCGTCGATGCAGGAACTGGCCGCCACCGTCAACCAGACCGCCGACATTGCCCAGGCCGCGAACCGGCTGGCCGAGTCGGCCTCGAACGTGGCGCAGCAGGGCGAGAACGTGGTGGACCGGCTGGTGACGACGATGGAATCGGTCAAGGGCAGCGCGCGCCGCGCGGGCGACATCGGCGCGCAGATCGACGCCATCGCCAATGAAACGGGCACGCTGGCGCTGAACGCGGCGCTGGAGGCGGCGCGGGTGGGCGCGGGTGGGCGCGAGGATGGACGGGAATTCGCCCTGGTCGCGGCCGAGGTGCGCTCGCTGGCGCTGCGCACCGGCGCCGCGGCGCGCGAGATCCGCGAGCTCGTCGCCCGGCAGGTAGCGGAAATCGAAGGCGGCATCGCGTCGGCGGCGCAGGCCGGCAGCAGCATGGCAACGATCGCCATGTCGGTGCAGCAGGTCGGCGACATCATCAGCCAGATCAGTTCGGCGAACGCGGAACAGGCCAGCGGCTTGTCGGAAGTGAACCAGGCGATCGTGCAGATGGACCAGGTGACGCAGCGCAACTCGTCGCTGGTGGAAGACGCCGCGGCCGCGGCGCGCACCCTGCAGATGCAGGCCCTGACCCTGTCGCGCGCGGTGGCGGCGTTCCGGCTGGACGAGGCGGTGCAGGGCGATGCTGTGCAAGCTGCCACGCAGGCGCCCGCGACGCTTGGCGAGGTGCGCGCCGCAAGCGGCACCGCGCGCGACGGCATGCACGAGCGGCGGCGTACGCCGAGGCCGCACTTGCGGTTGGCCTCGAGACGGGATTGAAAGAGGCGCTACGTAACTGCGGCGGCGAAGGGGATAGCCCCAGCGCCGCCGCACATTGCACCAACTAACGATTAACGATTATTCGTAATCGCTGATGGGCGCGCATCCGCAGAACAGATTGCGGTCTCCATACACGTTATCCGCGCGGCCGACCGGCGGCCAGTACTTCTTCTTGCGCAGCGACGCCACCGGGAAGGCAGCCACTTCGCGCGAATAGGTGTGCTGCCAGTCGTCGGCGGTCACCACTTCCGCCGTGTGCGGCGCGCCCTTGAGCGGGTTGTCCATCTTGTCGTACTCGCCGCGCTCGACCTTCACGATCTCGGCGTGAATGGTGATCATCGCCTCGATGAAGCGGTCGATCTCGATCTTCGACTCCGACTCGGTCGGCTCGATCATCAGCGTGCCCGGCACCGGGAAGCTCATGGTCGGGGCGTGGAAGCCGAAGTCCATCAGGCGCTTGGCGACGTCTTCGTTGGAAATCCCGGTCTTGTCCTGCAGCGGGCGCAGGTCGATGATGCACTCGTGCGCGACCAGGCCGTCGTGGCCCGTGTACAGCACCGGGTAGTGCGGCGCCAGGCGGCGCGCGATGTAGTTCGCGTTCAGGATCGCCGTTTCTGTGGCGTTGGTCAATCCTTCGGCGCCCATCATCGCGATGTACATCCACGAGATCGGCAGGATCGAGGCCGAGCCGTAGGCCGCCGCGCTGACCGCGCCGATACCGTTCTCGTCGCGGACATAGCCGGTGGAGAGCTGGTTCGGCAGGAAGGGCGCGAGGTGCGCGCCGACGCCGATCGGGCCGACGCCGGGTCCGCCGCCGCCGTGCGGGATGCAGAAGGTCTTGTGCAGGTTCAGGTGGCTGACGTCGCCGCCGAAGGCGCCAGGCGCGGCCACGCCGACCAGCGCGTTCATGTTGGCGCCGTCGATGTAGACCTGGCCGCCGTGCGCGTGGATGATCTCGCACAGTTCCTGGATGCCCTCTTCAAATACGCCGTGCGTCGACGGATAGGTGACCATCACGCAGGCCAGGTTGGCGCTGTGCTGCTCGGCCTTCTTTTTGAGGTCGGCCAGGTCGACGTTGCCGTTCTCGTCGCAGGCGGTGACGACGACCTGCATCCCGACCATGTTCGCCGATGCCGGGTTGGTGCCGTGCGCCGAGGACGGGATCAGGCAAATGTTGCGGTGGCCTTCGCCGCGCGACTGGTGGTATTTCTGGATGACCAGCAGGCCCGCGTATTCGCCCTGCGAGCCGGCGTTCGGCTGCAGCGAGATCGCGGCGTAGCCGGTGACGGCGCACAGCATCGCTTCCAGCTGGCCGATCATCTGGCGGTAGCCGACGGTCTGGTCGTCCGGCGCGAACGGGTGGATGTTCGAGAACTCGGGCCAGGTGACCGGGATCATCTCCGACGTCGAGTTCAGCTTCATCGTGCACGAACCGAGCGGGATCATGGTGCGGTCGAGCGCCAGGTCCTTGTCCGCCAGCGAACGCAGGTAACGCAGCATTTCGTGCTCGGCGTGGTAGCGGTTGAAGGTCGGGTGGGTCAGGAAGGCGCTGGTGCGGGCCAGGGCCTGCGGGAAGGCGTCGACGGCGTCGCGATCGAGCGCGTCGAGGTCCAGGGCGGCCGCCGGGGTTGCGTTACCTCCGCCGAAGATCGAGAACAGCAGGGCCAGGTCTTCGCGGGTCGTGGTTTCGTCCAGCGACAGGCCGACGTGCTGGTCGTCGACGCGGCGCAGGTTGACGCCCTGGGCGTTCGCCGCGGCGTGCAGGTCAAAGGCGCGGTCGGTCGCGACCGTCAGCGTATCGAAGAAGGTCGTGTTGGCCAGCCTGAAGCCCATCTGCTGCAGGCCGGTCGCGAGGATGCCGGTCATGCGGTGCACGCGGCGCGCGATGCGGGTCAGGCCTTGCGGGCCGTGGTAGACCGCGTACATGCCGGCCATCACGGCCAGCAGCACCTGCGCGGTGCAGATGTTCGAGGTCGCCTTTTCGCGGCGGATGTGCTGTTCGCGCGTCTGCAGCGCCAGGCGCAGGGCCGAATTGCCCTGGGCGTCGACCGACACGCCGACCAGGCGGCCGGCCATCGAGCGCTTGTATTCGTCGCGGGTGGCGAGGTAGCCGGCGTGCGGGCCGCCGAAACCGAGCGGCACGCCGAAGCGCTGGCTGTTACCGACGACCACGTCCGCGCCCCATTCGCCCGGTGGCGTGAGCAGGGTCAGGGCCAGCAGGTCGGCGCAAGCGAT
>JAQGLR010000139.1 GCA_028292765.1 Massilia sp.
AAGATTGGATAAATCATGTCAATGAGTGTCGGCTCCGATAGCGGAGATGAAGATGCCGTGATGTCAGAGATCAACACGACGCCGCTTGTCGACATCATGTTGGTTCTCCTGATCATCTTCCTGATCACCAGTCCGGTGGTCCTGCAGTTGCAGAAGGTTGCTCTGCCGGCGGAAACGAACCAGGTTACCAAGACTACCCCGGAAGACATCAACATCACCGTCAACAAAGACGGCGAAATGTTCTGGAACCAGCGACGCATCGCGAACACGGACGAGCTGTTCAAGTTCTTCGCGGAGCAGTCGGTGAAAGTGCCGCAGCCTGCAGTGAAAGTGCGTGGCGACCAAGCCACCCGTTACGAGTCAATCGGTCGGGTGATCTACACGGCACAACGTGCTGGCGTGCAGAAGGTTGGTTTCGTGATCGAACCGCCTGACAAGGGCTAAATACCTGATAAAGGTTAATCCCGCCGAGGCACCGGACTTGCGTCCGGTGCCTCGATCGCACCCCAGTCATTAGAAAGGAAACACCATGGGTATGAACGTAGGTTCAGGCTCCGCCAAGGCAGCCGATCCGGAACCGATGATGGAAATGAACATGACGCCCTTGATCGACGTTCTGTTGGTCTTGATCATCATGTTGATCATCACGATTCCGAAGCAAAACCACTCGGTCAATCTGAACATGCCGGTCGGTACCCCACCGCCGAAAACCGCAGAGCCGCGCGTCGTCACCATCGACGTCGACTTCGACGGTACCATCCTCTGGGATGGCATGGCAGTGCCTGACCGTGCGACCCTGGAAGCGAAGATGAATGAAGTGGCTTCGCAGCCAGACCAGCCGGAAGTGCATCTGCGTCCGAACAAGCTGGTCGAGTACAAAGTGGTTGCCGGCGTCATGGCAACGGCACAGCGTCTCGGCGTCACGAAGATTGGCATGGTCGGTAACGAGCAGTTCCAGTAATCGCATCAGGTATGACCAACACGGCAGGGTTTCCCTGCCGTGTCCATTTTCAAAGAGGATTTTCCACGATGATCAAATTCCGACTCGCACACCTCGGCCTCGCAATGGCCGCCCTCGGCTTCACCGCAGCTGCTCCCATCGTTGGCCTCGCTCCCGCCCATGCGCAAGCAGTGCGCGCCGAAGTTGGCAAGCAACTCCAGGCAGCCCAGTCATTGATGAAACAGGGCAAGCACAAGGATGCCCTGGCAAAACTGCGCGAAGCGGACAATGTCTCCGGCAAGTCGGCGCACGAGAGCTACCTGATCGAGCGCGTGCGTGCCGCCGCGGCTTCGTCCGCCGGCGACTACGGCACCGCAGCCAAGGCGTTTGAGAACCTGATCGCATCGGGCAAGCTGTCGGCCAGCGAGCGCAGCCAGTTCTCGGAAGGCCTGATCGGCATCTACATGCGCGGCGGCGATCTGAACAAGGCGAACGAAGCCATCCAGCGCCAGCTGAAGAACGGCGACGATCCGAAACTGCGCGCCTACCTGCTGCAGAATTATTACAAGCAAGGCAACATCGCTGCCCTGGAAACCGAGCTGCGCAACGCCGAGAAATCGGGCCGCATGTCGGAAGACATGCTCGGCATGCTGGCCAACATCCAGCTCAAGAAGAACGACAAGGCCGGTTACGTCAACACCATCGAAAAGCTGGCGGCGAACTACCCGAAAGCCCAGTACTGGAACGACCTGCTCAACCGCGTGCAGGGCAAGCCTGGCTTCTCGAGCAACCGCCTGTCGGTCGACGTCTACCGCCTGAAGCTGGCCAATGGCCTGCTGAAGAAGCCGAGCGAGTACATGGAAATGGCCCAGCTCGTAATGCAGGCAAAGGCGCCGTCCGAAGCGCTGAAGGTCATCGACAAGGGCTACAAGGCCGGCGCCCTGGGCACCGGCCCTGACGCCGAGCGCCACGCGCGCCTGAAGGCACTGGCAGAGAAGAACCTGGCCGAGCAGAACAAGGGCATCGCCGCCCTGGAAGCCGAGTACACGGCTGCCAAGGACAACGATGGCCTGGTCGCCCTCGGCTACAGCATGGTGCAGTCGGGCCAGGCTGACCGCGGCCTGAAGCTGATGGAGTCGGCGATCAAGGCCGGCGGCCTGCGCTACCCCGACGAAGCCAAGCTGCGCCTGGGCGAAGCCTATGCCGCAGCCGGCAAGAAGTCGCAGGCGATCAGCACCCTGCGTGGTGTCGGCGGCAAGGAAGGTACCGCCGACCTGGCACGCTACTGGATCATGGCCATCAACAAGCCACTCTCCTGATAGTATTCGCCTGGTACCAGGCTGTTGCCGCACATCGAAACGCCACCTGTTCGCAGGTGGCGTTTTTTTTGTGGGAACGCGATGACCGCCGGGAACAGTCCCAGCCTGCGTCTCCGCATTGCAACAAGTCTTTACCGTATAATCAAGGTTTCGCCCCGAGGCACCGTCGACCACGCGCTGCGTGGCCTGACCCGCCGGGCATTCTGGAACCACCAATGAAGGTATTTCGCGGACTTCCCAACGACGCGGCGCGCGCCCCCTGCGCGCTCACGATCGGCAACTTCGACGGCGTCCATCGCGGACACCAGGCCTTGCTGGCGCGCGTCCGGGCCGCGGCCGGCGACCTTGGCCTGGAAGCGGCGGTGATGACCTTCGAACCGCACCCGCGCGAGTACTTTGCCCAGCGTAGTGGCGACCTGAGCCGCGCCCCGGCGCGCATCGCCAATTTGCGCGACAAGCTGGGCGACCTGTTTGAGGCCGGCATCGACCGCGTCATCGTCGAACACTTCAACGAACATTTCGCCTCCATCACGCCGCAGGACTTCATCGAACGCGTGCTGGTGGACGGCCTGCACGTCAAATGGCTGATGGTGGGGGACGACTTCTGCTTTGGCGCGAAACGCGCGGGCAACGTCGCCATGCTGGAGGAAGCGGGCAAGCGCCACGGCTTCCAGGTCGAAACGCTGCCGACGGTGCGCGAAGGCGACCAGCGCATCTCGTCGTCGGCCGTGCGCGCCACGCTGGCCGCCGGCGACCTCCACGCCACCGGCGCCCTGCTCGGCCACCCGTATGCCATGTCGGGCCACGTGATCCACGGCCAGAAACTGGGCCGCACGCTCGGCTTCCCCACCCTGAACCTGCGCGTCATGCACCGCCCCGCGCTGCAGGGCATTTTCGTGGTGCAGGTGCACGGCCTGGCCGACATCCCGCTGCCGGCCGTCGCCAGCCTCGGCGTGCGCCCCACCGTGGAAGACGCGGGCCGCATGCTGCTCGAAGTGCACGTGTTCGACTACGACCGCCCCTGCTACGGCAAACTGGTCCGCGTCGAGTTCCTGGAAAAGCTGCGCGACGAAGAGAAATACGTCGACCTCGATACCTTGACCGCCGCGATCCATGGCGACGCGCAGCAAACGCGCGCCTGGTTCGCGCGCCGGAACCTGGCCACCCCAGGCCGGGCGGCGCCAGGCCGGACCACCCAGGGCACCCGCGCCGGCGCCCTCACCGCCACCGACCGAATTTGACGCAGGACGGAGCAGCGTCTCCTGCGCGGCTGCGCACAAGTGCAGCCTCCTGAATATTCCCTACTGAAAAAAGATATGTCCGAAAACAGCAAACCTGTCCAGAATACGCCGGCCCAGAAGGGCGGCAAGAAGCCTGAGAGCAAATACCCGGTGAATATGACCGACACCCCGTTCCCGATGCGTGGCGACCTCGCCAAGCGCGAGCCGGGCTGGGTGAAAGCATGGCAGGACAAGAAGGTGTACGAGCGCATCCGCAAGGCTGCGGCCGGCCGTCCGAAGTTCATCCTGCACGACGGTCCTCCGTACGCGAATGGCGACATCCACCTCGGCCACGCGGTCAACAAGATCCTGAAAGACATGGTCGTGAAATCGCGCACCATGGCCGGCTTCGACGCGCCGTATGTGCCGGGCTGGGATTGCCACGGCATGCCGATCGAAATCCAGATCGAAAAACTGCATGGCAAGAACCTGCCGACGGCCGACGTGCTGCAAAAGGCGCGTGCCTATGCGCTCGAGCAGATCGACCGCCAGCGCGCCGGCTTCATCCGCCTCGGCGTGCTCGGCGAATGGGACAATCCGTACATGACGATGGCCTACGGTAACGAGGCCGACGAACTGCGTGCGCTCGGCAAACTGCTCGACAAGGGCTATGTCTACCGCGGCCTGAAGCCGGTGAACTGGTGCTTCGATTGCGGTTCGGCCCTGGCCGAGGCGGAAGTCGAGTACCAGGACAAGCGCGACCCGGCGATCGACGTCGGCTTCCCGTTCGCGGAACCGGAGAAGATCGCCGCCGCCTTCGGCCTGCCCCAGCTGCCGGCCAGCCCCGGCTTCATCGTGATCTGGACCACGACGCCGTGGACGATCCCGTCGAACCAGGCGCTGAACGTCAATCCTGAAGTGACCTACGCCCTGGTGCAAGCGGAGCGCGACGGCCAGCCCCTGCTCCTGATCCTGGCCCGGGACCTGGTCGAGTCCTGCCTGCAGCGCTTTAAACTGGAAGGACAAGTGATCGCCGCCACCACCGGCGACAAGCTCGAAGGCATGCGCTTCAAGCACCCGATGCATGCGGCCGACCCGTTCTACGATCGCAGCTCGCCGGTCTACCTGGCCGACTACGTGACGACCGAGAGCGGCACCGGCGTGGTCCACTCGGCCCCGGCCTATGGCCAGGAAGACTTCCAGTCGTGCAAGGCGCACGGCATGAAGGACGACGAGATCCTGAAACCCGTGATGGGCGACGGCCGCTTCGCTTCCTCGCTGCCGCTGTTTGGCGGCATGACGATCTGGGAAGCCTCGAAACCGATCTGCTCGGCGCTGACCGAAGCGGGCGCCCTGTTCGAACTCAAAATGTTCGACCACAGCTACATGCACTGCTGGCGCCACAAGACGCCGATCGTCTATCGCGCAACGAGCCAATGGTTCGCCGGCATGGACATCACGCCAAAGGACGGCGGCCCGACCCTGCGCGAAACCGCGCTCGCCGGCATCGACAAGACCGAATTCTTCCCGGACTGGGGCCAGGCGCGCCTGCACGGCATGATCGAAAACCGTCCGGACTGGACCCTGTCGCGCCAGCGCCAGTGGGGCGTGCCGATGGCCTTCTTCATCCACAAGGAAACCGGCGCCCTGCATCCGCGCACCGCTGAGCTGCTGGAGCAGGTGGCGAGCCTGATCGAACAGGGCGGCATCGATGCCTGGCAAACGTTAGATGCGCGCACGCTGCTGGGCGATGACGCCGACACCTACGAAAAGAACAAGGACACGCTCGACGTCTGGTTCGATTCGGGCGCCACGCACCAGACCGTGCTGCGCGGTTCGCACGCACAGCAGTCCCAGTTCCCGGCCGACCTCTACCTGGAAGGCTCGGACCAGCACCGCGGCTGGTTCCACTCGTCGCTGCTGACCTCGTCGATGCTGAACGGCGAGCCGCCGTACAAGGCGCTGCTGACCCACGGCTTCACGGTCGACGAGCACGGCAAGAAGATGTCCAAGTCGCTCGGCAACACGATGGCGCCGCAAAAAATCTCGGATACGCTCGGCGCCGACATCCTGCGCCTGTGGGTGGCCTCCACCGACTACACGAGCGAGCTGTCGATCAGCGAAGAGATCCTCAAGCGCGTCACGGAATCGTACCGCCGCATCCGCAACACGCTGCGCTTCCTGCTGGCGAACACCTCGGACTTCGACCCGGCGCGGCACGCGGTCCCGGTTGCCGAGCTGTTCGAGATCGACCGCTACGCCATCGCGTCGATGGCCGCGCTGCAAAAGGACATCGCCGCGCACTTCGAGCGCTACGAATTCCACCCGGTGGTCGCGCGCCTGCAGAACTACTGCTCGGAAGACCTGGGCGGCTTCTACCTCGACATCCTGAAGGACCGCCTGTACACCTGCGGCGTCGATTCGCCGGCGCGCCGCTCGGCGCAGACCGCGCTGTGGCACATCGCCCACTCGCTGCTGCGCGTGATGGCGCCGGTGCTGTCGTTCACCGCCGAGGAAGCCTGGGCGGTGTTCGCGGGCCAGCAAGCCTATGCGGACAGCGACGAGACCATCTTCACGCAAACGCTGTGGACCTTCCCCGCCCTGCCGGACGCGGAGCAACTGCTGGCCAAGTACGCCGCCTTGCGCGAAGTGCGCGCCGATGTCACCAAGCAGCTCGAAGAACTGCGCGCCTCGGGTGCGATCGGCTCGTCGCTGCAGGCCGAGCTGACGGTCCGCGCCGCCGGCGACAAGCACGCGCTGCTGGCAAGCCTCGAGGACGACCTGAAGTTCGTCTTCATCACTTCGCAGGCGACGGTGGAACAGGCCGCCAACGAGCTTGAGGAAGCCGTGCAGGTGACGGCGTCAAGCGCGCCGAAGTGCGAGCGCTGCTGGCACTACCGGCGCGACGTCGGCCAGCACCACGAGCACACGGGCCTCTGCGGCCGCTGCGTGAGCAACCTGTTCGGGGCCGGCGAAGCACGCCGCTTCGCGTAACAGGCATCGTGTAGCCCGCAGCGTGTAGACGATCCAGACCCCGCCAACCGCCATGCCGCCCACGCGGCATGGCGGTTTTCCTTATCCAACACTGAGTCCCATGGCAACCAAGAAAAAATCGAGCATCTCCACCGTCCACAAAAAATCCGGCGCCGGCATGACCCCCTGGCTGGGCATCGCGTTCATCATCGTGCTGGTCGACCAGCTGACCAAGATCACGGTCGAAAAACTGTTCACCTATGGCGAAACGCTGCCGGTGACGAAATTCTTCAACCTGGTGCTGGTGTATAACCCGGGCGCCGCATTCAGCTTCCTCGGCGACCAGGGCGGCTGGCAGCGCTGGTTCTTCACGGCGATCGGCGTCGTCGCCATCGGCTTCATGCTGTACATGCTCAAGCGCCATCCTGGCGAGCGCCTGTTCTGCTGGGCGCTCGCGCTGATCCTCGGCGGCGCCGTCGGCAACGTCATCGACCGCGTCGCCTATGGCCACGTGATCGACTTCCTCGACTTCTACTGGCGCGGCTGGGGCCACTTCCCGGCCTTTAACGTGGCCGACATCGGCATCAGCATTGGCGCCGCCCTGTTCATCCTGGATGAACTGCGCCGCGTAAACAAGAATTGAATCCAACCTGATAGAGGAATCTGCGATGAGCATGGACCTGCAGGGTAAAAAAATCGTCCTCGGCCTGTCCGGCGGCGTGGCCTGCTACAAGGCGGCCGAACTGTGCCGCGCGCTGGTCAAGCAGGGCGCGAGGGTAGACGTGGTGATGACCGATGCCGCGACCCGTTTCATCGGCCCGGTGACGCTGCAGGCCTTGTCCGGCAACACCGTCTGGCTTGATCAGTGGGACCCCCGCATGCCCAACAACATGGCCCACATCGACCTCACGCGCGGCGCCGACGCCGTGCTGGTGGCGCCCTGCTCGGCCGATTTCATCCGCAAACTGGCGCACGGCGCCTGCGACGACCTGCTCTCGACCCTGTGCCTGGCGCGCCCGCACGGCGTGCCGCTGCTGGTCGCCCCCGCGATGAACGTCGAGATGTGGCAGAACCCGGCGACCCAGCGGAACGTCGCCACGCTCATTGGCGACGGCGTTCGCATCTTCGGCCCGGCCGCCGGCGAACAGGCCTGCGGCGAAACGGGCCTCGGCCGCATGCTCGAACCCAAGCAGCTGCTGGAGGAACTGGTCGCCTCGTTCCAGCACAAGATCCTTGCCGGCAAGCGCGTCCTGATCACGGCCGGCCCTACCTTCGAGGCGATCGATCCGGTACGCGGCATCACCAACCTCTCGTCCGGGAAGATGGGCTATGCGATCGCCCGTGCCGCGCGCGAAGCCGGCGCCGAGGTGACGCTGGTATCCGGCCCGACCTTTCTTCCCACCCCGCATGGCGTGCGCCGCATCGACGTGCTGTCGGCAAGCCAGATGATGGACGCCGTCATGGCGAACGCAGGCGGACAGCATGTCTTCGTGGCGGTGGCGGCGGTGGCCGACTGGCGCGTGGCGAACGCCAGCGAACAGAAACTGAAAAAGCAGGAAGGCGGCGGCGCGCCGCAGCTCGAATTCGTCCAGAACCCGGACATCCTCGCGACCGTCGCCGGCACCGTTTCGCTGTCGGGCTGGCCCTACTGCGTCGGCTTTGCCGCCGAGTCGGAAAACCTGGTCGAGTACGGCGCGGCCAAGCGCGAGCGAAAAGGCATCCCTCTGCTTGTAGGCAATATCGGCCATCACACCTTCGGGCAGGATACCAACGCCATCGTCCTGTTCGACGAACACGGCCATACCGTGCTGCCGCAGGCCGACAAGCTGACGCTGGCGCGCCAGCTGGTGTCCGAAATCGGCAAGCGCCTGGAACAGCGCTCCTTGCTGACCTGACTTCCCACCTGATTTACTGAAAAAGCATCACGCATGAAAACCATCGATTTAAAAGTGCTGGACCCACGCATGAAGGAACTCCTGCCGGCCTACGCCACGCCCGGCAGCGCGGGCCTGGACCTGCGCGCCTGCATCGAATCGCCACTGACCCTGGAACCCGGCCAGACCGTGCTGGTGCCGACGGGCCTGGCCATCCACGTGGCCGATCCGGGTTATGCGGCGATGATCCTGCCGCGTAGCGGGCTCGGCCATAAGAACGGCATTGTTCTCGGCAATCTGGTAGGCTTGATCGACTCCGATTACCAGGGCCAGCTGATGGTATCGACCTGGAACCGCGGCCATACCGCCTTCACCCTGCAACCGCTCGACCGGCTGGCGCAGCTGGTGATCGTGCCGGTGCTGCAGGTTGGCTTCAATATCGTTGAGGAATTCGCTTCAAGCGAACGTGGCGCCGGAGGCTTCGGCAGCACCGGAAAACAATAACAGAGGAAGACCATGACCCGCATTCTTCGCTTGCGCCCCACCGCGCTGGCAGTATCCATCGCAGTACTCTTGACCGCCTGCGGCACGCAGGCCCCGATCCGCCAACCCGGCATGCCGGGCGCCGTTCCCCAAACGCCGCAGGCTGTCCAGGTGACGCCGCAGGTCGCCGCGGCGGCCGAGGCGCTGACCAAAATGGCCGCGCTCCAAGACCGCCTGTACCGCGTCGCCTCACCGCTGCTGATCGACAATGCCGAGCTGTGCCGGAAGCAGGCGCGTAACCTGCTCGGCTTCACGGCGAAGAACCGCTACTCGTATCCGGGCGTCTACAACGAAGCCGCGCAGGTGGCCTTCCGCATGGACGAACGGCTGCAGGTGACGAGCGTGCTGGCCGGCAGCGGCGCTGCCAAGGCCGGCCTGCGCCTGGGCGACGACCTGGTGGCGGCCGGCGGCAAGCCGCTGCCGACCGGACCGGGCGCCACCACCAGGCTCGGCGCCGTGTTCGGCCCGCTGCTGGCCGCCTCGCCGACCCTGCCTTTGCTCATCGAACGCGACGACCGCCCGCGCGACCTCTCCATCCCGGTCACGCGCGCCTGCGCCTTCGCCATTGAACTGGGCAACGCGGACAATGTGAACGCCTATGCCGATGGCAACCGCATCATGGTCACCCGCGGCATGATCGGCGCGACCAGGAGCGACACCGAGCTGGCCTACGTGCTGGCGCGCACGATGGCGCACAACATCCTCGAGCACCCAAAGGCGCTGCGCAATTCCGCCACGCTCGACAGCGTGATCGAAAGCCTGCTCCTGCGTGCCAATCCCGACCTCTCGATGATGGGCGGCAGCGCCGGCATCAAGCCCATGCCATCCAACATGGACGCGGCGGCCGACCGCCTCGCGGTCTTCCTGTTGGCCCGGGCCGATTACGACATCGACGGCGTCGCGGGGTTCTGGAAACGGTTTACGGCGGCCACGCCGGTGACGGTGGCGAATGGCCATACCGCGAACCACCCGGCGATCGCCGCCCGCTTCACCGCCATCGAGCTGGCAGTGGCGGACGTGGAGGCGAAGCAGGCGGCGAAGAAGCCGCTGCTGCCGTAAGGGTTTGTAGTTGGATGCGTGGACGGCAGAGCCGTCCACGCTGGCTTTATCCCACCCTGCCGACGCCGGCCCCGCTTTTTTTGTATCATTGTCATCCCTCACAGCAGCGCCAGCGCCCCCATGGACAGCCTCGACCTCGAAGTACTCAAGACCGCCGCCGCCTGGCAGGACGCTGGCCATCGTTGTGAACTCGTCACCGTCATCAAGACCTGGGGTTCGAGCCCGCGCCCGATCGGCGCCACGCTCGCCGTGCGCGGCGATGGGCGCGTGGTCGGGTCGGTCTCCGGCGGCTGCATCGAGGACGACCTGATCGAGAACGTGCGCGCCCAGGGTATCCGCGAGGACGCGCTGCCCCAGATCGTCAGCTACGGCATCAGCGCCGACGATGCGCACCGCTTCGGCCTGCCCTGCGGCGGCACCATCGAGCTTGCCATCGAGCCCCTGCATGCGGGTAGCGGCATCCATGAACTGCTGACGCGGCTGGCGGCGGGCGAACTGCTCGAACGCCGCCTCCACCTGGACAGCGGCGCCGTCACCCTGGCGCCCGCCGCCCCCGGCGCGGCGCTGCGCCTCGAGAACGACACGCTCCACACCGTGCACGGCCCGCGCTGGCGCCTGTTCATCATCGGCGCCGGGCCCCTGTCGCGCTTCCTGGCGCAGGTGGCGAGCGCGATGGATTACCGCGTGGTCGTCTGCGACCC
>JAQGLR010000158.1 GCA_028292765.1 Massilia sp.
CGGCGCCCGCGCCTGCCGCAGCGCCGGCGGGCGCGCCAGGCGCACCACCCGCAGCGGCGGCGGGCGCCGACGACAAGTACGTCTACTTCCTGCAGGCGGGCGCCTTCCGCGAGATATCGGACGCCGAGGCTACCCGCGCCAAGCTGGCCCTGCTCGGTTTCGAGGCGGCCATCAGCGACCGCACCAGCGACAGCGGCGTGCTGCACCGCGTGCGCCTCGGCCCGTTCAGCCAGGTCGAAGCCGTCAACAAGGCACGCGCCAAGCTGCTCGACAGCGGTATCGATGTAGCGATCGTTCGCAACCAGAAGTAAATCAAAAAAGGAAAACTCGATGAAGCTGCTTCGCCGCCTGCTGTGCACGACTGTCCTGCTGGGCCTGACCAGCGCCGCCTTCGCCGCGCCCGCCACCGCACCCAGGGAGGGCGAGCAGTACCAGGTACTGCCGCAGAAACTGGACACGCCGGCCGGCAAGCAGGTCGAAGTCATCGAGTTCTTCTCGTACGCCTGCCCGCACTGCAATGCCTTCGAGCCGGTGCTGGAAAACTGGGTGAAAAAGCAGGGCGGCAACATCGTCTTCCGGCGCGTGCACGTGGATGCCGGCCAGCGCGGCCTGGCCCAGCAGCGCCTGTACTACACGCTCGAGTCGCTCGGCATGCTTGGCCAGTACCACGGCAAGGCCTTCGCCGCCATGCACCAGCAGCGCCTGCGCCTGGCCGACGACGAGCAGGTGCTGGCCTGGGCCGCGCAGGCCGGCATCGACCGCGCCCGCTTCGAGGACGCCTACCGCTCGTTCGGGGTGCAGGCCAAGGTACGCCGCGCCGGCGCCATGATGAACGAGTACAAGGTCGACCACTGGCCGCTGGTCGCGATCGACGGCCGCTTCATCACCTCGCCGTCGATGGCGAGCCAAGGCCAGTCGCACGACCACGCACACGGTCACAACGAGTCCGAACAGCAGGCAAGCACGCTGCAGGTGATGGACGCACTGGTGGCGCGCTCGAAGGTCGACAAAAACGCGGACCAGAAATGACCGCGGAGGCCCGCGCCGACCGGGTCTTCATCACTGGCGCCTCGAGCGGCATCGGCGCCGCGCTGGCGCGCGAATACGCGGCGCGCGGCGCTAGCCTCGGCCTGCTCGCGCGGCGCGGCGAGGCCCTGGAGGCCCTGGCCGCCACCCTGCCCCATCCCGAACGCCACCGCACCTACGCGGTCGACATCCTTGACCATGCGGCGCTGGCTGCTGCGGCAAACGACTTCCTGCTGGCCGCGGGCGGCGCCGACATCGTCATCGCCTGCGCCGGCATCTCGCACGGCACCCTGACCGAACGCCCGGCCGACCTGCCGGTCTTCGCCTCGGTCTTTGCCACCAACGTCAACGCCCTGGTCGCCACCTTCGCCCCCTTCATCGGGCCGATGAAAGAGCAAACCGGCGCGCGCCGGCTGGTGGCCATCGGCAGCGTCGCCGGCGTGCGCGGCATGCGCGGCGCCGGCGCCTATTGCGCCTCGAAAGCGGCGGTGCGCGTCTATTGCGAATCGCTGCGGCTGGAACTGAAACGCTGCGGCATCCGGGTGGTCACCATCGCCCCCGGCTACATCGACACCCCCATGACCCGCAACAACCGTTTTCCCATGCCCTTCCTGATGCCCGCCGACCGCTTCGCCGCCGCTGCCGCGCGCGCGATCGCACGCGGCGACAGCTACCGCGTGCTGCCCTGGCAGATGGGCCTGGTCGCGAGGCTGCTCGGCGCGCTGCCGAATGCGCTGTTCGACCTGCTGTTCTCGCGTGCGCCGACCAAGCAGCCCAGGGAGGCCGCATGAACGCCGCGACGATCGCCGCGCTGTCGAACACAGGCGTTGCGGTCGAGGTGGTCGAGGAGACCGGCTCCACCAACGCCGACCTGCTGGCGCGCGCTGCGAATTCCACTGAACCGCTCACTGCGCCGCTCCTGCTGGTCGCCCGCAACCAGACCGCCGGCCGCGGACGCGCGGGACGCAGCTGGCTGTCTTCCGGCGACGCTTCGCTCACCTTCTCGCTGGCGTGGCGCTTCGACGGCGGCCTGGCCAGCCTCGCGGGGCTGCCGCTGGCCGTCGGCGTGGCGCTGGCCGAAACGCTGGAGCGGCTCGGCGTGCAGGTCGCCCTGAAGTGGCCGAACGACGTGCTGCGCGAGGGCGACAAGCTGGCCGGCATCCTGATTGAAACCCGGGCCGCGCCAGGCGGGGGCACCTGGGCGGTGATCGGCATCGGCCTGAACCTCCTGATGCCGGACGAACTCGAAGCGCGGATCGGGCGCAACGCCGCGTCCCTGCCGTGGCTGGCGCGCATGGATCGCGACTCCCTCATGGCCGCGCTGCTCGATGGCCTGGCTGGCTGCCTGCACGCATTCGAGCGCGGCGGCTTTCCCCTGTTTGTGGCGCGCTGGAACCTGCGCCACGCCTGGCAAGGCGAACTCGTGACCATCCTGGATGGCGGCGCCGTGCTGCACGAAGGCGTCGCCGCCGGCGTGGACGACGCCGGCCGCCTGCTGCTCGATACGCCCGCAGGCCGGGTCGCCGTGCTGGCCGGCGACGTATCGCTGCGCATGAAGGGCGCCTGATGCTGCTGCTGGTCGATGCGGGCAACACCCGGGTAAAGTGGGCGCTGGCGCTCGAGAACGCCGCGCCGGGCGAATGGGTCTCGACAGGCGCGGCGCAACATGCCGGTCCTGATGCGGCCGGTCTCGAGGCGGCCGGCGCCGGCTGGATCGCGGCAGGCGTGACGCGCGCCATCGTCTCGAATGTAGCCGGCCCCGGCCTGCGCGCGCGGCTGTCCTCGCTGCTCGGCCCGATCGACACCGAATGGTTCGCGTCGAGCGCGGCGCGCGCGGGGCTGGTGAATGGTTACCGCGAGCCGGAACGCCTCGGCTGCGACCGCTTTGCCGCCGCCATCGGCGCACGCGCGCTGCTGCCTGGCCGGGCGCTGGTCGTGGCGACCTGCGGCACCGCAACCACGATCGACGCGGTCGACGCCGATGGACGTTTCGTGGGCGGCATGATCCTGCCGGGCCTGGCGCTGATGGCCGGCGCGCTTGCGCGCAACACCGCCCAGCTGCCGCAAGCCGTACTTGACAACACCCTGGGCGGCAGCCCGCCGCCCCTGTTCGCCGACAACACGCATGACGCCATCGTCTCGGGCTGCCTGTCGGCGCAGGCCGGCGCGATCGAGCGCGCGGTGGCAAGCCACGGTCAAGGCAGCGCACAAGGCGTGGCCGCCTGCATCGTCTCGGGTGGCGCAGCGCCGTATGTTGCGCCGGCGCTCAGACTCGCGCACCGGATGGTCGATAATATCGTGCTGGTCGGGCTGCACGCGGTGCTGCTGGCCGAGGCGGCGGACCGGGGCGGCAGTGGGACTCAGCGGAAGCCCGGTGGAAGCTCAGTGGGAGACAAGGCGTGACGAGATTCGTATTCTGGGCTTTGCTGTGCGCGAACGCGCTGGTGTTCGCGTATGGGCAGGGCTTCCTGGGCAAGCTCGATGGCGGCGCGCGCGAGCCGGCGCGCCTGCGCAACCAGCTCGCAACCAGCAAGCTGGTCCTGCTCACCGGCGAGCAGGCGCAGCCCATGGCAAGCGCCGCGGCCCCGCCCGCCGCCGCCGGGACTGCGCCC
>JAQGLR010000182.1 GCA_028292765.1 Massilia sp.
GCATAAATCGTTTGAAAATTTCCACCGTGGGAATCAAAGTCAGCAAGCAGCTTCCCAACCTCTGCGGCCGACAGCGCTCGCTTGTGCTGTGTCTTGTTCGGAGGCAGTGATTTTCGCACGGGCCATACTGGGTCAGTATCGGCGCGTAAAGTCGCCACGGCCAATTCGAACACCGCCGACATCGTCCGTTTCGCCTCTGCCGCAACGGTCGGTGCACCACGGTTCACTGTCTTGGTGAGGATACTTAGGACATGCGCTGAAGTGATTTGGCGGACGGGCAGCTTACCGATAGCAGGAAAGACTACGCGCTCCAGCATATCAAGACGACGCGCCTTGGTCACTGGCTCCCAACTCTTCAACGCCAGCCACTCTTTGGCGATGACCTCAAACGTGTTTTCGGCATCCTGCTCGCGCTTGATGCGCTCGATCTGGCGATTTTGGACAGGGTTGATACCCTGCTTCACCAACTTCCGCGCTTCGTTACATTTCTCTCTCGCGTCCGAAAGACTCACGCTTGGGTAGTCGCCCAGCGCATACCAAGATGCCTTCTCTGCGAACTTGAAACGGTAGCGCCAAGCCTTGACACCGTTAGGCTTGATTTCCAGGTACAAGCCTCGGTGATCATTGATGCGGTAGAGTTTGTCTTTCGGCTTTGCGGCTCGGCAGTGGGCATCCGTCAGCATGTGTGATGTACCGGTGAGCAAGAGTTAGGAGATGCTCATCATATACACTTTTTTCCGACGTGTCTAAATTCATATACACCACCATATCCACTTTTTTCGTGCATGGCGGAGCAATCCTTTGAAATCTCCAGAAATGAAAACGCCCTCTTCTCAGAGGGCGAACGAGGCAATTCGGATGATTTCGGAAATGCTGTGAAATCCCCAGAAATGTTATTGACGACTCAGACGTTGAACAGGAAGTTCAACACATCCCCATCCTTGACGATATATTCCTTGCCCTCGGCGCGCATCTTGCCCGCTTCCTTGGCGCCGGCTTCGCCTTTATAGGTGATGTAGTCGTCGTAGGAAATCGTCTGGGCGCGGATGAAGCCGCGTTCGAAGTCGGTGTGGATCACGCCGGCCGCCTGTGGGGCGGTGGCGCCGACCTTCACGGTCCAGGCGCGCACTTCCTTCACGCCGGCGGTGAAATAGGTCTGCAGGCCGAGCAGTTTATAGGCGGCGCGGACCAGGCGGTCCAGGCCCGGCTCTTCCATGCCCATGTCGCCCAGGAAGGCGGCCTTGTCGGCGTCGTCGAGGTCGGCGATTTCCGATTCGATGGCGGCGGAAATCGCCACGATCGGGGCGTTCTGCTTGTTGGCGAACTCGGTCAGCTGGTCCAGCAGCGGGTTGTTGGTGAAGCCGGTATCGGACACATTGGCCACATACATTGCCGGTTTCGCCGTGATCAGGTGCAGCTCGCGGATCAAGGCCATCTCGTCGGCGTCCAGGCCCATCGTGCGCACTGGCTGGCCTTCGTTCAGGTGCGGCATCAGGCGCTCGCAGATCGCAACCAGCTTGGCCGCGTCCTTGTCGCCCGAACGCGCCTTCTTGTTCTCGCGGTGGATCGCCTTCTCGACGGCGGTCATGTCGGCCAGCGCCAGCTCGGTCTGGATGACTTCGATGTCGTCGATCGGGTTGACCCTGCCGGACACGTGGATCACGTTGTCGTCCTCGAAGCAGCGCACCACGTTGACGATGGCGTCGGTCTCGCGGATGTGCGACAGGAACTGGTTGCCCAGGCCCTCGCCTTTCGAGGCGCCCGCCACCAGGCCGGCGATGTCGACGAATTCGACGATGGCCGGCACCACGCGCTCAGGCTTGACGATGTCGGCCAGCGCCTGCATGCGCGGGTCCGGCACCTCGACCACGCCGACGTTCGGCTCGATCGTGCAGAACGGGTAGTTCTCGGCCGGGATGCCGGCCTTGGTTAGCGCATTGAACAGGGTGGACTTGCCGACGTTGGGCAGGCCGACGATGCCGCATTGGAGACTCATGGGAATTCTTTCGTTCGATGATGGTGGAGCCAGGTAGCGCGGCCCGAAACCCCATATTGTAACCGGGGACGCGCGGGCATGCCGCAAAAACAGGCGCATTTGCCACCCGGGCAAGCCTGCGGCGCCACATCTCGCCAGCCCGCTTCTGCACCCGCTGACCTGAACGCTAAACAAGTTTCTAGTTTGCCATCAAAGCAACAAACGCCTTACACTCAGAGCGCCTAACGCTCCAAGCCTCACCGAGGTCTGTTATCAGCCGCTGTTCGATTTCCCAAAACCTTTACAAGGAAAATAAGAATGTTGCGTCGTGCCGCTGCTCTACTCATTACCGCTACCTTTTTGCTCGGCGGCTGTGCAGCCCAGCGCACTGCCGAGGACGATCGGGCGGTTCGTTCGGTAGGTGTGATTTCGCTGCTCAATGAATCGACGCCGGTTCGGCATTTCGGACTGACTGTTTTCAATAACCATCCCGCGAATGTCGAGCAAGGCGGGAAGCTCAAACAGGTCGTTGGCGAAACCGTGAAGCAGCGCCTGAATTCCACGCGACCACAATGGACCGTCAAGCTCGATGACACCGATCCGGGTGCACTGATCGACAAGAACCGCAACCTGGCAGCCGTGGAGAATTTTGCACCCAAGCATGCCAAGGATCTGGCGGCGATAGCCCAGCGACTCGATGCGGACCTGCTGTTTGTACTCCTCGACAGCACCGGCCAGAATCATCCTGGTCAAGGCGTCGGGATCACTTTCCGTGCCGTCAGCAACGATCCGGACACGGTATCGGTGCATAGCTTCATCACGCTTTACGTGATAGACCGCAACGGCAAGGAACTCATCCGTCGTGGCGCAATTAACGGAAATCCCCTGCGCGTGTCGAACAGCGCACTAGGATTGCGTTCCGATATGAGCACATTGAATGATCCGAAGGTGCGCGACAGTGTATCGCTCACCCTGACGAATCACTTGAAAGCCGCCGTTGAGGAATCCATGACACGCGCAGGCTATTAAGACACACGAAAGACGAACAGCTGGCGCATGGTTCCGGTCACCTTCGCCGCACGGCCGGCTCAGGGAGCGCAGGTGCGGAAGCCCGCGAAGATGTCGTCGCGCCCGGGCGTGTAGAAGTTGCGAAAATGGGGCGAGCGCAGGCGCGTCGGCGTCGCGAACGAGGCGCCGCGCAGGGTCTGGCGGCTGCCGAAATACGGCGCCGAATACTCGCGGTAAGGATCCGGGGCAAAACCGGCGTAGGGCAGGAAGCGCGACGCGGTCCATTCCCACAGCTGGCCCCAGTCAAAGCCCGGCCGGCACGCGGTCGCCGCGCATTCCCACTCCTGCTCCAGCGGCAGGCGTCGTCCGGCCCAGCTGCAATACGCCTCTGCCTCGTACAGGCTGACGTGACGCACCGGTTCGGCCGGGTCGAGCGCTACCCGGCGTCCGAAGCGCACGGTGTTCCAGCCATCGCCTGTCCCTTCGCGCCGCCAGTAGCGCGGCGCCGAGCGCTCCGCGCCGACCAGCCATGCGCGTCCGGCCTCGCTCCAGTACCGAGGGCGCCGGTAGCCGCCATCGCGCATGAATTCGAGGTAGGCTGCATTCGACACCAGGCCGGCGTCGATCGCGAACGGGGCGATGCGGCAGGGTGCCGCCTGTTTTTCGTTATCGAACACGAAGCCCCCCGACTGGTCGCCGCCGCGCAGAATGTCGCCGCCGGCGAAGGCGAGCTCGCCTGGTGCCGAGGCCTCGCGCCTGCCCCCGGCCTTGGCCGCGTACGACACGGGCAGCGCCGCGCCGAGCGTCTGCAAGGTGTACAGCAGGGCTTCGCCGTGCATGTCCTCGTGCGCCAGCACCAGCCGATACGGGTAGAGCGCTGCGTCGACTTCGCGCGCGTGCGCCAGCCGGCCGCAGATCCTGTCCAGCACTTCGCCGCAATATACCTTCAGTGCGCCTGGCGCAGGCAGGTCGAGCGCCCAGCGCGTGCCGTGGGCCACCCGGTTGGAGTCGAACCAGTCGTCGCCCTGCGCCAGCAGGGATGCGCCGCCGACGTCGCCCGGCTTGCTGCTGCCAGCCTCGCGCAGGACAAACCATTCGGCAAACCAGGCGACATGCCCCAGTTCCCACAGCGGCAGGTTAATACTGGCAAAGCGGGGCACCTGCGCGGCATGGTCGTGGCCGGCCGCCGCCATGGCCTCGAACAGGGCCAGCGTATGCCGGCGCGCATCCTGCAAGGCGAGGGTTAGCGCGGGTGGTCCCATCCGGCGAAACGATGCATGGTCTTCTGTCATGCATCCATTGTACGGGCGATCGTTTTACGGCTCGTGAGCGCGGCCTTGCCAGGCGCTCAGATGGCGCGCAGGCGCGACAAGTCGGGCCGCTCGACGAACGCCGCCAGCTCGTCGCGCAGGCGGGCGCCCTCCCCCATTGCCTGCGACCAGGCGCGGATGCGCGCGTCGTGGTCGAGTCCGTAATATTTAAAGTCGCTGCGGTCGGGCAGCTTGGCGCGCGGCAGCGATTTCACGAATTCCGGTGAGGGCGCCACGATCAGCACATTGTCGAGCCAGCCGCGGTTCGGCCCGCGCGCGCAACGGCGCCACGGCATCGCCTTGTCCAGCCAGCCGGGCACGATGTGTTCGTTGAAGTGCGGGTAGAGCACGATCGCGTTCGGCTCTTCCCGCTCCAGGCGCGCGTAGGGCAGCGCCAGGTGATAATCGATGATGCCGCCATCCCAGTAGTGGCCTTGCGGCGCGCCAATGATGCCGGTCACCGGTTGCATGATGAGCGGCAGCGTGCCCGATGCGAGCAGGCTGGCCGCCAGGTTGGCGCGGGTGAGCGTGGCGAAATGGGTTTGAAAACCGTCGAACGCCTCCTTCAGCCAGTTGGCCTGCGCGCGGCCATCGGCGATCACGACGCGCTCGAGCAGGCTCCCCAAACGGGCGCGCGAGGCGAAATTGGTGAGCGCAGCGGCGGCGAAGCCGCGCATTTCGGCGCGCCGGTGTGCCGGGGAGCCGAGGGCGCCCTTGCCGCGCACGGCCAGCAGGTGCAGGCGATGCTGCGGGTGGCTCAGGATATCGTCTTCGTGGCCGCTGACGAATTCGTGCAACAGGCCCTGGATCAACTCGTTGATCTGGCGCGGACCGGGCTTGGTGCTGGTGTAGCGTTGGCCGACATACAGGCTGCCTAATCGCTCGAAGGCGCGCACCGGGTCGCGCTGGCAGGCGGCGGCCATGCGCCAGGCGCCGATCGAGGAACCGATCAGGGTGCGCTCGCGCGGGTGACCCGGCAGCCACTCGCCGAATATGTATTGGTCGAGCTTCTGGAAGATCAGGCCCTTCGGACCGCCGGCGGCGGCGGGAACGACGGCAACATCCTGCGCACGCAAGCCTTGGGCGCGGATCCGGGCCAGCGCGCGTGGCCCGGCGTGGAAGGTGAGAGCACTCATGCGTGGAATTATCGCAGGACGGGCGCGCCCTTGCTGGTTATGCCATGGGTTCGCAGAAAGAATTGCACTAAGCACTTTAATGCAGAGCAGAATCCGGGCTGGGCGATATCAATGCGTGGCTCTGTTCCGCTTGTCTTTTGACTCGCCTGTTTCTAAGCTCGACTTCATCACCCGGGGCTGCCGGCGCCCGCCACACCGCAGGGTGCCTGCCACACCGATTCCTATCCCGACAGGAGCGTCATCATGAAGTCACGCGCCGCGCTGTTGTGCTCGTCGTTCTGCTATTTTCTGATGGCGTCCCTGCTTGGCCCGCCGGCGTCGGCGGGCTCCCAGCCGCCAGTCGGCACCGGGTCGGCCTACCAGACCCAGCCCGGCACCCGGGAGCTGCCGCCGCGCTACATGCCTCCCCCCGGTCCGAATGCACGTGCGCGCCTGGCGTACTGGAACGAGGCCGCGCTGCGCGCCAATGCACTCGACCATACTCCGACGCTTGTGGGCAACGTGACGCTCGAAGCCGAACAGCTGGGGCCGACACGCACGAGCCGGGTGATGGCAATCGTCCAGATTGCCGTCCATGACGCGGTCAATGCCATCGTCAAGCGCTATCCCGGCTATACCGGTCAGCTGGCGGCGCTTGCCGACAGTTCGCAGGACGCCGCCATCGCCCAGGCCGCGCATGACACGCTGGTTGCGCTCTATCGAACGTGGCGATCGCCGACACGACGATGGCGGTATGGCAGTCAAAATACGACTACGATTTCTGGCGCCCGGTAACGGCGATCCGCGAAGCCGGTCCGGGCACCAGCCCGACCGGGCTCGGCGACGGTAATCCGCGGACCCGGGCCGATCCGGACTGGACGCCGCTGGGCGCGCAAGCCAGCAACCTGCTTGGCCCGGATTTCACGCCGCCCTTCCCGGCCTACGTGTCGAGTCATGCGGGCCTGGGGGGCGCCGCTTTCCACATGCTGCGCCGGCTGTACGGCGACCGCGTGCCGTTCACCTTCGTGTCCGATGAATTCAACGGGATCACGCGCGACAACGATGGCCGGGTGCGGCCGCGCCTGCCCCGCAGCTTCGCGACACTGTCGCAGGCGGAGGAAGAAAATGGACAGAGCCGGATCTACCTGGGCGTGCACTGGCCGTTCGACAAGACCGCCGGCTTCAGCATGAGCCACCAGGTGGTCGACTACATCGTCAGGCGGGGGCTGACGCGGCCGGGCGCCGCGCCGTGAGGGAAGAACGGTGGATGCTCAGGCGGTGTGCAAGCGCATCGTCGCCGTATCGAACTTGCCCTCGACCGCCAGCGGGATGATGTGCAGCGCCTTGTCGATCGATTCCTCGATCAGCGATTGTTCGTCCTTGCGCGGGCGGTGCAGCACGAAGTCGGCGACGCCCTGTTGCAGGTTCAGGCTGCGCGGGTGGCCGATGCCGAGGCGCAGGCGCCAGTATTCCTGGGTGCCGAGCGCCGAGGTGATGTCCTTCAGGCCGTTGTGGCCGCCCGAGGAACCGCCCTTCTTGAGCTTGGCCACGCCCGGCAGCAGGTCGAGTTCGTCGTGCACGACCAGCACTTCGTCGGGATTGATCTTGTAGAAGCGCGCCAGCGCGCCGACCGACTGGCCGGAGCGGTTCATGAAGGTCAGCGGCTCGAGCAGCCAGACTTCGTTGCCGGCAATCGAGGTCTTGGCCACCAGCGCGTTGAAGCGCGATTCGCGCTGCAGGCGGCAGCCGGGGATGCCGTTGGCGAGGTTGTCGACCAGCCAGAAGCCGGCGTTGTGGCGGGTTTGTTCGTATTCTGGGCCAGGGTTGCCGAGGCCGACGATGAGGCGGATGGACATAGCGGTCGCGTCAGGAAAAAGAGGATTATCGCTCAAGTGGGAATTAAAAAACCCGCCGGCTTGCGCGCGGCGGGTTTTCGCTTTCCATCGCCGCTTGCGCGGCGAATGAAAAATTACTTCTTCTCTTCGGTCGCTTCAGCGGCGACGGCGCCACGTGGGATCGACGAGGTCACGATGGTCAGGTTCTGGCCGTGGGTCAGCGCGGTCACGCCTTCTGGCAGGACCAGGTCGCCAGTGTGGATCGACTGGCCGGCTTCCAGGTTGCCCAGGTCGACTTCGATGAACTCAGGCAGCTTGCCTGGCAGGCACGACACGTCCAGCTCGTTCAGCACGTGCGAGATGACTGCTGCGCTCAGCTTGACGGCTGGCGAGGTCTCGGCGTTGATGAAGTGCAGGGCGACCTTGGTGTGGATCGGCTGCGATGCGTCGACGCGCTGGAAGTCAGCGTGCAGGACCAGTTGCTTGAATGCGTGCATCTGGAAGTCGCGCAGCAGGACTTGCTGGGTCTGGCCTTCGATTTCGAGGTCCAGCACGGAACCGTGGAAAGCTTCTTTCTTGAGCGCGTGGTACAGGGCGTTGCCGTCCAGGGCGATCAGGACCGGGGCTGCGGCGCCACCGTAGATGATGCCTGGGGTCTGGCCAGCCTTGCGCAGGCGGCGGCTCGCTCCGGTGCCCTGCAGGGTGCGGTTGAATGCAACTACTTTCATGTGAAACTCCATAAGTTTGGGATCGCATGCAGGGAATTCCCTGCCCGATTTCCCGGTTGTGCCCGCCCCCGCGACCAGGGGCTGGCGTGGCTGAGCGCTGACTACGCACTCAAGAAAATCCGAATTCTGGAACGTTACAACGGCGCGCCGGGCTTGAAGCCGGGCGCGCCGCGTTGTTAATGCATAGTCCGATCAGTCGACGAACAGCGACATCACCGAGTCGCCCTTGACGATACGCTTGAACGTTTCGGCCAGCAGCGGAGCACAGGTCAGCTGGCGGATCTTGCCGCAAGCCTGGCCTGCCGCGCTCAGCGGGATGGTGTCGGTGACGACCAGTTCATCCAGCGGCGAAGCGGCGATGCGCTCGATGGCAGGACCCGACAGGACCGGGTGCGTGCAGTAGGCGACGACTTTCTTCGCGCCGCGCTCCTTGAGCACTTCAGCGGCCTTGCACAGCGTGCCGGCGGTGTCGACCATGTCGTCCATGATGACGCAGTTGCGGCCTTCGACTTCACCGATGATGTTCATGACTTCCGACACGTTCGCCTTCGGGCGGCGCTTGTCGATGATCGCCAGGTCGCAGCCGAGGCGCTTGGCCAGCGCGCGCGCGCGCACCACGCCGCCGACGTCCGGCGACACCACCAGCAGGTCGTCGTAGTTGCGCTTCTGCAGGTCGCCCAGCAGGATAGGCGAAGCGTAAATATTGTCGACGGGAATGTCGAAGAAGCCCTGGATCTGGTCAGCGTGCAGGTCCATGATCAGGACCCGCTCGACGCCGGCTTCTTCGAGCATGTTGGCCACTACCTTGGCCGAGATCGCCACACGGGCGGAACGCGGACGGCGGTCCTGGCGGGCATACCCGAAATAAGGAATGGCGGCGGTAATGCGGCCAGCCGAAGCGCGCTTGAGCGCGTCAACCATC
>JAQGLR010000243.1 GCA_028292765.1 Massilia sp.
CCAAGGTGCACGTCGAGGTGTCGAAGATGCGCAAGGGCGGCGCCGAGATCATCATGATCGGCCACCACGGCCACCCGGAAGTCGAAGGCACGATGGGCCAGGCGGAAGAGGGCATGCACCTGGTCGAGACGGTGGCCGACGTGGCAACGCTGCACGTCGCCCATCCGGATAACCTCGCCTATGTGTCGCAGACCACGCTGTCGGTCGACGACACCGCCGAGATCATCGCCGCCCTGAAAGCGCGTTTCCCGAGCATCTCGGAACCGAAGAAGGGCGACATCTGCTACGCCACCACCAACCGCCAGGAAGCCGTGAAATTCATGGCGCCGCAGGTGGAGGTGGTGGTCGTGGTCGGCAGCCCGAACAGCTCGAATTCGAACCGCCTGCGCGAAGTCGCCGAAAAGATGGGCACGCCAGCCTATATGGTCGACAACGCCGCCGGCATCGACCCGGCCTGGATTGTCGGGAAGAAGCGCATCGGCGTCACCGCCGGCGCCTCGGCTCCGGAAGTGCTGGTGCAGGCCGTGATCGACCGCCTGAAGGCATTGGGCGGGGCCAGCGTGCGCGCGCTCGAGGGCGTCGAAGAGCACGTCACCTTCCCGCTGCCCAAGGGCCTGGACGGTCCGCGCGCAGGCGTGGCATAAGGGCGCAGGCTGCGGTTTCGATGACAATCCGACGCCCCGGCAATTATCCATTGTGAGTTCGATAAAAACCTCGTTATGATGGCGGCGGCACTTCGGACTCATCCGGGTGCCGTTTTTGTTATCGGAAGAGCGAGGCAGCGGAACGATGGAGACTTTTGTCCAGCAGATACTCAACGGACTGGTGCTAGGCAGCATGTACGCACTGGTCGCGCTCGGGTACACGATGGTCTACGGGGTGCTCAACCTCATTAACTTCGCCCACGGCGACGTCCTGATGATCGGCGCGATGGTCGGCCTGTCGATCCTCCAATTGCTTGACAGTTATTTCCCCGGCCTGCCGGGCTACTTCCAGCTTGCCATTGCCATCCTCGGCGCCATACCCGTGGCCATGCTGGTGAATGTGCTGATCGAACGGGTCGCCTACCGCCGCCTGCGCAACGCGCCGCGCCTGGCGCCCCTGATCACCGCCATCGGCGTCTCGATCCTGCTGCAGACCTTCGTGATGGCGATGCCGTTCTGGGGCCGCAACCCGCTGCCCTTCCCGCAACTGCTCTCGAGCGACCCGATCATGATCGGCGGCGCCATGATTTCGCAGACCCAGGTGCTGCTGCTGGTGCTGGCCGCCGCCGCCATGGTCGGCCTGGTGCTGCTGGTCGAGCGCACCAAAATGGGCCGCGCGATGCGTGCGGTGGCCGAAAACCCGCGCGTGGCCGGCCTGATGGGCGTCGACTCGAACAGCGTCATCGTTGCAACGTTCGCCATCGGCGCCGCGCTGGCCGCCGTGGCCGGAGTGATGTGGGGCGCCAACTACGCATCGATCACCTTCACCATGGGCGTGCTGCCTGGATTGAAAGCCTTTTGTGCGGCGGTGCTGGGCGGAATCGGCAACATCTACGGCGCCATGATCGGCGGCCTGCTGCTGGGCATCATCGAGGCGCTCGGCGCCGGCTATATCGGCGACCTGACCGGAGGCTTCCTCGGCAGCCATTACCAGGACATCTTCGCCTTCGTGGTGCTGATCCTGGTGCTCACCCTGCGCCCGTCCGGCATCATGGGCGAGCGCGTGGCCGACCGGGCGTAAAGGAGACTCCATGGCACTGCTCACTTTCGACGTCCACCATCACCCGCGCCAGGCTTACATCACGATGGGCCTGCTGCTGGCCCTGATGCTGGCCTTTCCGTTCGTGGCTAGCCAGTACGGCAACTCGTGGGTGCGCATCATCGACATCGCGCTGCTCTACATCATGCTGGCGCTCGGCCTGAACATCGTGGTCGGCTTCGCCGGCCTGCTCGACCTCGGCTACATCGCCTTTTTTGCCGTCGGCGCCTACCTTACCGCGCTGTTCTCTTCTCCCCAGTTCGCGGCCCTGCTCGAATCGGTGGTGTATTACAGCCCGGCACTGGGCGAGGCGCTCGTCGCGCTGTTCGGGGAGGATATCCGGACCAACGGCATCCACCTGTCGGTGTGGGCGATCGTCCCGCTGGCAGGGCTGGTGGCGGCGCTGTTCGGCGCCTTATTGGGCGCGCCGACATTGAAGCTGCGCGGCGACTATCTCGCCATCGTCACGCTCGGTTTCGGCGAAATCATCCGCATCTTCATGAACAACCTGAACGACCCGATCAATTTCACGAACGGGCCGCAGGGCGTCAACATGATCGATCCGATCCGCATCTTGGGCGTGTCGCTGGCCGGGGAGGCGGGTTCGCAGTCCACCGTGTATATCGGCGGCTACGGGATGCCATCGGTGAACGCCTATTATTTCCTGTTCCTGTTCCTGTGCATCGCCACCATCTTCGTCACCAGCCGCCTGCAGCATTCGCGCCTGGGACGGGCCTGGGTCGCGATTCGCGAAGACGAGATCGCCGCCAAGGCGATGGGCATCAACACCCGCAACGTCAAGCTGCTTGCGTTCTCGATGGGCGCGTCGTTCGGCGGCGTGGCCGGCGCCATGTTCGCCGCCTTGCAGGGCTTTGTGTCGCCGGAATCGTTCTCGCTGACCGAGTCGATCGCGGTGCTGGCGATGGTGGTGCTCGGCGGTATCGGCCACATTCCGGGCGTGGTGCTGGGCGGCGTGCTGCTGGCGGCACTGCCCGAAGTGCTGCGCCACGTGGTCGAGCCGGCCCAGCAGGCGCTGTTCGGCAAGGTCGTGATCGAGACCGAAGTGTTGCGCCAGGCGTTGTACGGCCTTGCGCTGGTACTGGTCATGCTGTACCGCCCGGCGGGCCTGTGGCCATCGCCGCGCCACGAAGACCGGCCGGAAGCTGCTGAAACCAATAAAGGCGCAACGTTCCCGGCTTGATGCCGGGCGCGAGGACACTACCCATGAGCGAACAGATTATT
>JAQGLR010000191.1 GCA_028292765.1 Massilia sp.
CGGCCAGCAGTTCGACCAGCGTGAAGCCGCGGCGCGGCGTTCCGTGCCTCATGGCCAGCACCGCTTCGTGCTGCTGGTGCTGCCGCTTGCGCCCTGCTCTCCCGTGCTGGCGAGGGTGAGCGTGCCGCATTCGGGGTCGCTGAAGCGCGCGTCGACCTTCGCGGTGCCGGGCCGTGCGCTGATCTGCACGCAGTCGCGCAGGAGACTGTCCGGGCAGGCCCCGGCGTCGAGCTCATAGGCGCTGCCGGCCGCGCCATTCCCCGACCACCAGGGCAGCCCGTCGACCGGCGCCGCGCTCGAGAAGGCGACATAGGTGTGGTGGAGCGCGCGATGGTGCTCCTGCTGCTGCATGGCGTTCAGCAGCGCCACCTGCCCTTCCATCCGGCGCGTCTTCGTCACGTAGCCGGCATAGCCGGGGTAAGCCAGCGCCGCCAGCACGGACAGGATGACCAGCACGATCATCAGCTCGGCCAGGGTGAAGCCGGTACTTCGGCTACTGCGGCGGGTCATCGTTGTCTCCTCGTGAAGTGGTCAGGAAGCCGCACGGTGCAGCTCGGGCCAGTTGGCGATTTCGCGCCAGCCGAGGCGCTTGCCCGGCGCTATGCCTGAAGCACGGGCGTAGTAGCCCTGCAGGACGACAACGGTGGCCGCGTCCGCGCCGAAACCGATCGCCGTGATGCGGTAGCGTGGCTGCGCGCCCGGCACCGTCAGCAGTTCGACCAGGTAGCGCGGCAGGCGCGACGGCAGCAGTCCGGCGCCGGTTGGCATCGCCCGGCCGCTGAAACGGCCGTACTCGACGGCACGGTCTCCCGCCAGGTCGGTCGCCTGCCACGCCGGGACGCCGGGCGCTGCGACCAGCCGGCAGAGACCCGTGCGCTCCGCGCCGCCCGTGCAGCCCTCCATGAAAGCGCCCGCGTCCCCAAGGGCGAAGATCGCCGCGCGCGGCGACGCCGGGCCCGCAGCGCCGTCGATGTCGCGTTCGGCATCGAACAGCGCCGCCTCGGCCGCGGCAAGCGCGACATGGCGGTCGCGTTCGACACGTGCCGACTTCGCGGCCATGAGCGCGGCGCGCGTGCTCGACACCGACATCATCAGGACGGCGAGCATCAGGAACAGCACGGTCGCAAGGGCGGCGCCCTGCTGGCGGCCGGAAGGGGCAGTGCGCGGGGCAAGGCGCGAAGGAAGGCGCATGGCGGTGCCGGGTCTGGTCTAGTCGAGCGGCGCGTCGACCGCGAACACGGCGCTGAACAGGCGTCGCGATGGCGCGCGTGCGCCACCGTCCAGCGCGGCTGCGGACAGCCATGTGCCGGGGTCCTGCCCTGCCTGGGTTTTGCCGTATCCGGGTCCGAACATGGCGTAGCTGCCCGGCTGGACAGCCGCCGGAGATGGCCGTTCGCCGTGCAGCAGGAGCGCCACCCTGACGCTGGCCACGCGCTTCCACCAGGTCTGCTTGTTCAGGTCGGCCGCTGTGGCGCCCGCCAGCCCGAGGCCGGCGTCCAGCGCCGCGATGGCGCTCGCGTTCGCGTAGCGGTTCGGGATGCCGTCGAGCGGTGTGTCGGTGTCGATCCCGTACAGGACCTGGAAGCTGTCGACACCTTTGACGAGGGCGTCGGCGCTCCAGTTGCCGGTGCCGCGGTACTTGCAGCGCAATTCGGCTTCGCCGCCGGCATTCCGGGCGACGTAGAAAATGCTCCAGCCTTCCTCGGCCCCGTGCACGGCGAAGCCGGCGCAGTTGAGCACGCTGCCGTCGCCATCCGGCGCGGCGCCGGCGCCGGGATAGCGCACGGCCAGCACGTCGCTGCCGTGGACCGCGCCGGGCAGGGAACCCGCGATGGCGACGCTGGTCTCGGGCAGCGTGCGCCCGTCCAGCCCGGCGACCGGCGCCGGCGCCCCCGGGTCCATCGACGCCCCGCCCAGGCGTTCCCAGTCGACAAAAGCGCCCTGGCGCACCGCGCGGCCGATGAGCGCGAGCGCAAAGCGCCCGCTATCGTCGACGTCGACGGCGTCCGCATGCGCGCCATACGCATTGTTGGCGCCAACGAGCAGCACCGAGGCCGCCAGCAGCACGCCAAGGCTGACCGCGAGCGCGACGAGCAGCTCGACGAGGCCCAGGCCGCGCTCAAGAAAAAAACGCGGCAGCATCATCCCGACACCACCATGGCGACGAACGGCCTTGCCTCGCCCGGCCCCGCACCGGCTGTGGTTTGACGCCGCCAGCCGATCTTGACGACGAGAGGCGCGGCGCTGCCGCCCGCGCAGGGCCAGTCGACTGTTGTGCTCCCGCTACCGTTCACGGCGGGCGCATCGCGGCACACCGTGACGCGCCCGCCCGGAAAGGCGTCGTGCACGCTGCGCGCGAGTTCATGGATGTCGAATAGCGCCAGCTGCGCGCTATCGCATGCGGCCGTACCAAAGCATTGCACGGGCGGTTCTGCCGGCGCGCCCTGCGTCGCGTCGTAGTCGAGCCGGAGGTAGGGATTGGCAGGGTCGGGCCGCGCCATTTGCGCCGGGTTGATGCGCATGCGCGCGCTGAGCGCCGAGGCCAGCGCCACGGCTTCGGATTCGAGCGCGGCATGCTGGCGCAGGCGCGCGCTCGTTGCCTGCGTGGCGGCCGCCCCGATCACGCCAACGGCCAGCACGAACATGGCGACCAGCACTTCGATGAGCGTAAAGCCGCCGGCTCGACAGGACTGCAAGCAGGACCGCTGCACGGGACACCTCCACAGTTCGGGCGCGGGAATTCGCGCGAGCTGCGAAGTTATCAGTGCGCCTCGGGACGAGCCTGCGTTGGCTCAACCGTGCGCAGACCCGGTACGAGATGCGGCCAGCTTATTGCCAGCTTATTTGCGGGGGTGACCGACTTCGGCCAGGGCCTGCTGGAACTCCGCCAGGTCCTTGAAGTCTTTATAGACGGAAGCGAAGCGGATGTAGGCGATCTCGTCGAGGCGCTTGAGCTCCTGCATGACGAGTTCGCCGACGTAGCCGGTGTCGACTTCGCGGCGGCCGCTGGTCAGCAGCTTTTCTTCGATCGAGGCCACGGCGGCGTCGATCGCCTCGGCCGAGACCGGGCGCTTCCGTAGCGCGAGCATCAGGCTGCCGCGCAGCTTGCTGCTGGCAAATTCGGTGCGGCTGCCGTTTTTCTTGACGATGATCGGCATCGACAGCTCGATGCGCTCATAGGTGGTGAAGCGCTTGTCGCATTGCGCGCAGCGACGCCGGCGCCGGATGGCGTCGCCCTCCTCGGATACGCGCGTATCGAGGACCTGGGTGTCTTCATGCTGGCAGAACGGACATTTCATGGCGTAATAATAAAGGAGAAAAGGAACGGCATCCCGACTTCACGGGCTACCGTTCCTTTTCGGTCTTACTTTTGACTACAAACTACTGAATACTGCTTACGCTGCGTAGACCGGATACTTGTCGGTCAGCACTTTCACTTCCGCCTTCACGCGCTCGATGGTCGCGGCGTCGTGCGGGTTGTCGAGCACGTCGGCGATCAGGTGGCCGACTTTGGTCGCGTCCTCTTCCTTGAAGCCGCGGGTCGTGAACGCCGGGCTGCCGAGGCGGATGCCCGAGGTGACGAAGGGCTTCTGCGGGTCGTTCGGGATGCCGTTCTTGTTGCAGGTCATGTGCGCCTGGCCCAGGACCGCTTCGGCTTCCTTGCCTGTCAGGCCCTTGGCGCGCAGGTCGACCAGCATCACGTGCGACTCGGTCCGGCCCGACACGATGCGCAGGCCGCGCGCGATCAGCGCCTCGGCCAGGGCTTTCGCGTTCTTCACGACCTGCTGCTGGTACTCCTTGAACTCGGGCGTGAGCGCTTCCTTGAACGCCACCGCCTTGCCGGCGATGACGTGCATCAGCGGGCCGCCCTGGATGCCGGGGAAGATCGCCGAATTGATGGCTTTCTCGAACTCGGCCTTCATCAGGATGATGCCGCCGCGCGGGCCGCGCAGCGACTTGTGCGTGGTCGAGGTGACGAAGTCGGCGTGCGGCACCGGATTCGGGTACAGGCCGGCGGCGATCAGGCCGGCGTAATGGGCCATGTCGACCATGAAGTAAGCGCCGACATCCTTTGCCACTTTGGCAAAGCGTTCGAAATCGATACGCAGCGAGTAGGCGGAGGCGCCGGCGATAATGAGCTTGGGCTTCTTTTCATGCGCCAGCCGTTCCATCGCGTCGTAGTCGATGTCTTCCTGCTCGTTCAGGCCGTACGACACGACGTTGAACCATTTGCCGGACATGTTCAGTGCCATGCCGTGGGTGAGGTGGCCGCCTTCGGCCAGCGACATGCCCATGATGGTGTCGCCCGGCTTGAGCATGGCGAAGAACACGCCCTGGTTGGCCTGCGAGCCGGAGTTCGGCTGCACGTTGGCCGCTTCGGCGCCGAACAGCTGCTTGACGCGGTCGATCGCCAGTTGCTCGACGACGTCGACGTACTCGCAGCCGCCGTAGTAGCGCTTGCCGGGATAGCCTTCGGCGTATTTGTTGGTCAGCTGCGAACCCTGGGCCTGCATGACGGCAGGCGAGGTGTAGTTTTCCGAAGCGATCAGCTCGATGTGATCTTGCTGGCGCTTGTTTTCTTTCTGGATCGCGGCCCACAAGTCCGGGTCAACGTTGGCGAGCGTGTGATCTTTTGCAAACATGAAAAAACTCCAATCGATATGTGTGCGAGGCACCTGGCAGTAAGGATCGAATGAGGGGGCCGGGAAAAATCGATCGGTCAGCCTCATCGTGCGCGTCCATCGGTGGCTGCCCAGGCGAACGGCTGATGAAATCTCAC
>JAQGLR010000193.1 GCA_028292765.1 Massilia sp.
ATCGAGGCGGCCGGCCTGGTCCAGCGCGTACAAATCGTCGAAGCCGCCGACGTGGGTCTCGCCCACATAGATCTGCGGCACGGTACGGCGGCCGGTCTTTTGCATCATGATCTGGCGCTGCTCCGGGTCGAGGTCGACACGGATGCGTTCGATGTCGGTCACGCCTTTCGCTTCGAGCAGGCGCTCGGCGCGCACGCAATACGGGCAACTGGCGGTATGGTAGAGCACAACATGGGCAGTCATCGTTATTCCTTCCTGTCTTTATTTACTTGGTGACCGGCAAACCGGCAGCGGTCCAGGCCGTCATGCCGCCTTCCAGGCTGAGCGCGTCCTCGAAACCGGCAGCCTTGAGCTGGCGTACGGCCTTGTCCGAACGGGCGCCGGCCTGGCAAATGACGACGATGGTGCGGGTTTTCGACTTTTCCAGTTCGCCGAGTCGATTGCCCAAGTCTGCCAGCGGAATGTTTTTCGCGTCGCGCACATGACCGGCGGCAAATTCGTCGGCGCTACGGACGTCGACCAGCGTGGTCTTGCCGCGGTTGATGAACTGGGTAACCTGCAGCGGCGTCGCACGCCGGCCCTTCGGCGCGAGGGCCGGCCACAGCAGTGCACCACCGGAAACGGCGGCAAGTGCGACGAAGAGGATATTATCGAGGATGAATTTCACAAGGCTTCCAATGGTTGAACGCAATCCGCGCATTATAAAATAGAAGCCGGACAGGAATATTTTTTGGAACCTCGAGCAAGCGACAGGGAAAGAGCGTGCAGGGCGCGCGCCAGTCGATCGAGGTTCCCTCGCAGGTTTTTTTTTAAATTGAAGAAGAGCTTATGTACAAAATCGTATTCATGCGCCATGGCGAATCCACCTGGAACCTGGCCAACCGCTTCACTGGCTGGGTCGACGTCGACCTGACCGAAAAAGGCATCGACGAAGCACGCACCGCGGGCCGCGTCCTGCGCGAGGCCGGCTTCGCGTTCGACCTGGCGTACACGTCGGTCCTGAAGCGCGCGATCCGCACGCTGTGGCTGGCGCTCGATGAAATGGACCAGATGTACCTGCCGATCAAGAACGACTGGCGCCTGAACGAGCGCCATTACGGCGCGCTGCAGGGCCTGGACAAGGCCGAGACGGCCGCGAAATACGGCGACGAGCAGGTGCTGGTCTGGCGCCGCAGCTACGACACGCGGCCGCCGGCCCTGGAAGAATCGGACGAGCGCGCCTCGTTCAAGGATCCGCGCTACGCCGGCCTGGCGAAAGACCGTATTCCACTGACCGAATGCCTGAAGGATACGGTGGCCCGCGTGATGCCGGCCTGGGAAGACGAGATCGCCCCGGCCATCCGCGCCGGCAAGCAGATCCTGATCTCGGCCCACGGCAACAGCCTGCGCGCCCTGATCAAGATGCTGGACAACATCAGCGACGAAGACATCGTCGGCCTGAACATCCCGAACGGCCAGCCGCTCGTGTATGAACTGGACGAAAATCTGAAGCCGATCCGCCACTACTACCTGGGCGACCATGCAGCGATCGCGGCGGCCGTGGCGGCCGTGGCGAACCAAGGGAAGGCGAAGTAAGTCTTGCGTTCCCCAAAGAAGAAGTTGGCCAGCGGCGCACTGCTGTGCGCGCTGGCATTGAGCCTGGCTGTGCCTCCCTCAGCCACGGCCGCGCCTGCCAAGCCCACCGAACGCAGCCGCCAGAAGGCGGCCGCCGAAGCCAAGCGTGCCGGCATCCAGCAAAAGCTGACGGCGCTCAAAAAGGAGATCAGCCGCACCGAGAGCGAAAAGGAAGACGTCGCCGACACGCTGGCTGCATCGGAAGAGGCCATTTCGGACGCCAACCGCGCGCTGCGCGACCTGGCCCAGGAACAGCTCGACACCAACCTGCGCCTGCGGGATCTCGGCACCGAGCAGGAAGGGCTCGCCCTAACAATTGTTAATCAGAAAAAACAATTGTCGGCACTGCTGCGCGAGCACTATGTGGCCGGCAACGAAGACCGCATCAAACTGCTGCTCTCCGGCGACAACCCGAACCGCATCAACCGCGACTTGCAGATGATGGCCTATGTGTCGCAGGCCCAGGCGAAATTGCTGGCCTCGCTGAACGCGAACCTGGCGCAAGTCGAGGAAAACCGCGCGAAGGTCGAGAACGCCAAGGTCGAGCTCGAGGAAATCGCCGCCGAGCAGCGCGACCAGAAAGCCGTGCTGGAAAAGGAAAAAGTCCGCCGCGCGGCCCTGCTGAACGAGCTGTCGAGCAAACTCCTTACCCAACGCAAACAGGCCGACAGCCTGCAGCGCGACGAACAGCGCATGAGCGGCCTGGTCGACCAGTTGACGCGCCTGATCCGCGAGCAGGCCGAAGCCGAACGCAAGCGCCAGGAAGCCTTGGCCGCGGCGCGCGCCAAGGCGGCAGCCAAGGCCGCGGCCGAAGAAAAGGCGCGTGCACTGGCGCGGGCCGCCGCCAAAGCCGAACGCGACCGCCTGGCGCGCGAAGCGGCGAAAGCCGGTAAACCGCCACCGAAGCCGCTGCCCGAAGAGCCGCGCGTGGCCGAGACCCCGAAGCCGGTCGCAGAAGAGCGCACGCCGGACATCTCTCTGGCCCCGGCCGCGCCGAAAGGCGCCTTTGCCGGCATGCGCGGGCGCTTGAGCGCCCCGGTCAGCGGCACCATCGCGGCGCGCTTCGGCGCCAAGCGCGGCGGCGACGGCCCGAGCTGGAAAGGCATGTTCATCAAGGCGCCGGAAGGCACCGAGGTGCGCGCCGTCGCGGTTGGCCGGGTCGTGCACTCGGGCTGGATGCGGGGTTTCGGCAACCTGATCATCATCGACCACGGCGGCGACTATCTTTCGATCTACGCCAACAACCAGACCTTGCTAAAACGGCTGGGGGATGCAGTGCGCGCGGGCGAACCGATTGCGAGCGCGGGCAACACCGGCGGTAACGAAGAATCGGGGCTATACTTTGAACTCAGGCATCTGGGCAAAGCCTTCGACCCGGCGAGCTGGGTCAAATTCTAGGGGTGGCGATGGGCAACAAAGTGAAAAGCATGGGGCTGGTCGGCCTTGGCGTGGTGGCCGGCGTGGCACTGACGGTGCAGGTGTCGGCCTGGGCGCAGAAGGGCGGGGGCAACCCGCTGCCGCTGGACGAGCTGCGCCAGCTGGCCGATGTCTACGGCCTCATCAAGAGCGATTACGTGGTGCCGGTCGAGGACAAGAAACTCTTGTCCGAAGCCATCGGCGGCATGGTCGCCTCGCTCGACCCGCACTCGGTCTACCTCGACCAGAAGGCCTACCGCGAGATGCGCGAGAGCGTGGCCGGCAAGTTCGTCGGCGTCGGCATCGAAGTGGCCGCCGAAGACGGCTACGTCAAAATCGTGTCCCCGATCGAGGATTCGCCAGCCTACCGCGCCGGTATCAAGGCGGGCGACCTGATCACCCGTATCGACAACGTCCCGGTCAAGGGCCTGTCGCTGGACGATGCCGTGAAGAAAATGCGCGGCAAGCCGGGCAGCAAGGTCACGCTCACGATTGCCCGCCGCGGCGACGAGCGCCCCTGGGTGGTGCCTGTCATGCGCGAAGAAATCCGCGTGCTGAGCGTCAAGGCCAAGATGGTCGAGCCCGGTTATGCCTGGGTGCGCATCAGCCAGTTCCAGGAAGCCACGCTCGACGAACTCGCGACCAAAACCGCCGCCCTGTACGCGGACAACCCGAACATCAAGGGCCTCGTGCTCGATTTGCGCAACGACCCGGGCGGCCTGCTGCCGGGCGCCATCGGCGTCTCGACCGCCTTCCTGCCGAAGGAAGAACTGATCGTCTCGACCAAGGGCCAGTTGCCCGACTCGAACCAGAGCTATTACGGCCGCCGCGAGTTTTATGCGCCGCGCGGCGCGGACCCACTGGCGAAATTGCCGGCCGCCGTCAAAACCGTGCCGATGGTGGTGCTGGTCAACGGCGGCTCGGCTTCGGCCTCGGAAATCGTCGCCGGCGCCCTGCAAGACTACCAGCGCGCCATCGTGATGGGCAGCCAGACCTTCGGCAAGGGCTCGGTGCAGACGCTGCGGCCGCTGTCGGCCGACACCGCCATCAAGCTGACCACGGCGCGCTACTACACGCCGAAGGGCCGGCCGATCCAGGCCAGCGGCATCAAACCCGACATGCTGGTCGACGAAACGCTCGAGGGAGACGGCCTGAACGCGCTGCGCGTGCGCGAAGTCGACCTGCAGCGCCACCTCTCCAACGAAAACGACAAGCCAGGCGCGGCAGCGAAGGAGGCACGCGACAGCGCCGAGCAGCAACAGCGCGCGCTGGCCCTGCTGAAGAACCGCAAGCCGCTCGAGCTGGGCGGCAAGGACGACTTCCAGCTGGCGCAGGCACTGAACCATTTCAAGGGCTTGCCGGTCAAACTGGCGAAGCCGGAAACGGTTGAGGCCGAAGCCGCGCCGAAACAGTTGCCCGGTGCCGAGACGAAACCGCCTGAACTGAAGGGTTCGAAAAAATAAACCTGGCCTCCTTGAGTGACAGGTTGCGCTCCCGTCATCAGCAACCAGTTCCATGAACGACAACCAGCTCCTGCGCTACTCGCGCCACATCCTGCTCGACGAGATCGGCATCGAAGGCCAGGCACGCCTGCTGGCGTCCACCGCCCTCGTCATCGGCGCCGGCGGGCTGGGTTCGCCGGCGGCGCTATACCTGGCGGCAAGCGGCGTCGGCCGCATCATCCTGGTCGACGACGACGAAGTCGACCTCACCAACCTGCAGCGCCAGATCATGCACACGACCGGACGCATCGGCATGGCGAAGGTCGAGTCCGGCCTCACGGCCTTACGGGAAATCAACCCGGACGTCAGCGTGACGGCCCTGCGCGAACGCGCCGGCCCGCAGCGCCTGCTCGAACTCGCACGCAGCGCCTCGGTCGTGCTCGATTGCAGCGACAACTTCGCCACCCGTCACGCCCTCAACCGCGCCTGCGTGGCCGCCGGGGTGCCGCTGGTGGCAGGCGCCGCGATCCGCTTCGACGGCCAACTGTCGGTGTTCGACAGCCGCCGCCCCGATTGCCCCTGCTACGCCTGCCTGTTCCCCGAGGACAGCAGTTTCGAGGATGCGGCCTGCAGCACGATGGGCGTGTTCGCGCCCCTGGTCGGGATCGTCGGCGCGGCCCAGGCAGCCGAGGCGCTCAAGGTCCTGCTGGGCATTGGCGAGCCGCTACGGGGACGCCTGCTGCTGCTCGACGGCCGCGCCATGGAATGGACGGGCGTCACGGTCGCGCGCAATCCTGCCTGCCCGGTATGCGCCGAGCGGTCCGCGCACCCCGCGCACCCCGCGCACGGTTGAACGCGGCAGGTTTGGCTCTGCCCTACAATGTTGCACCCGCCGGTGGCCGCTGCCGCCATTCGGCCTTATACTAAGTTGATTCTTCCGACCCACCTTTCCAAGATTGACTATGCAGATCGTTCCGCACCGTGCAGTTGGCCGCCGTTTCGCACGCGGCTTCACCCTTGTTGAAATCATGGTTGTCGTGGTCATCATCGGCATCCTGGGCGCGCTGGTCGTTCCTAAATTACTCGGCCGTACCGGCGAGTCGCGCGTCGTCGCGGCGAAGACCGACATCGCCACCCTGATGCAGGCCCTCAAACTCTACAAGCTGGACAACCAGCGCTATCCGACCACCGAGCAGGGCCTGCAGTCGCTGACGACCAAGCCCACTTCCGGCCCGTCGGCGAACGGCTGGAAAGAAGGCGGCTACGTCGAAAAGCTGCCGAAGGATCCGTGGGGTAATTCCTACCAGTACCTGTCGCCGGGCCTCCACGGCGAGATCGACATCTTCTCGTTCGGCGCGGACGGCCAGTCCGGCGGCGAGGGCGAAGACGCCGACGTCGGCTCCTGGCAGGGATAACAGCGCATCATGGCTGCCATCGCGCCGCCACGCAGGGCCGCCGGCTTCACCCTGGTCGAAATCCTGATCGTGATGACCATTATCGGCATCACGCTGGGGATGGTCTCGCTGAACGCCATTCCCAGCCCGCGCCAGGACCTCGAAAACGAAGCCAAGCGCCTGACGCTGCTGTTGCAACTGGCGCGCGACGAAGCCATCGTGCGCAACCGCCAGGTCGCGTTCGAGGCCACCCCCGAGCGCTACCGTTTCCTGGTGCGCACCGATACCGGCTGGGTGCCGCTCACCAGGGACGACCTGCTGCGCGAGCGGCCGTTTCGCAACGCACCGGTACGCCTGCTGCTCGACCCACCCCCGCCGGGCTTCAACGAATCGATGCGCGTCACCTTCGGGCGCGAGCCGGTCGACAAGCCTTTCGTGCTGACGCTTGCCAGCGGCAACTACAGCGTGGCGATCCGCGCCGACGGCGTGGGCCATTTCACGGTCATCGAACCGGGCGAACAATAAGCATGCTGCGCACACACCATTCTCGAGGCTTTACCCTGCTGGAGGTGCTGGTGGCCCTCGTCATCGTCGGCACCGCGCTCGCCGCCGGCCTGCGGGCGGTCGGCAGCCTGGCTTCCAACGGCGCCGGCCTGCGCGCGTCGATGATGGCGACCTGGTCGGCCGAGAACCGCCTCGTGCAAATTCGCCTGAGCAAGGAATTTCCGGAAGTGGGCAAGCGCAGCTTTGCCTGCGGCCAGGGCGACCTGCGCCTGATGTGCCAGGAAGAAGTCCTGGTCAGCCCGAATCCGCAGTTGCGCCGGGTCGAAGTGTCCGTCTACGACATGGACAACCCGAACCGCCGCATCCTGAAACTGATCCAGCTCGTGCTGAGGCCGCGATGAAAACGCGACGCGGCGTTTCCCCCCGATTGACCCTGGGCTTTACGCTGGTGGAGTTGCTGGTGGCGATCGGCATCCTGGCGATGGTGGCCGTGCTCGGCTGGCGTGGCCTGGACGGCATCGTGCGCGCGCGCGTCGCCCTGACCGAGCAGATGGAAATGACGCGCGGCCTGCAGCTGAGCTTCGCCCAGATGCAGAGCGACTGCGAGCACGCGGCCGACGCCACGATGCTGGGCCGCCGGCCCTACCTGGCACAGGACGACAACCGGCTGACGCTGATTCGCACCGTATTCAACGAAAACGAGCCGGCGCGGCTGCAGGTGGTGGCTTACCGGCTGCAGAACGGCAACTTGCTGCGGCGCGAATCGATCGCCACCCGCGACCTGCTCGAGCTCGACGCCCTGTGGCAGGCCTCGGTCAGCGATGCCGATACCACGCCGCCGGTGCGCCTGCATGGCGGCGTCGATTCGATGGGCGTGCTGGTGTGGCAAAACAATGCCTGGCGTAAGCAGCCCGAGCCTGTGGCGCAGGGCGCCCCCGCGACGGCCGCTGTCGCCGGGGTGCAGGTGGTGCTGGCCACGCGCGGCTATCCGCAGCCCTTGACGAAATCCTTCCTGTTGGGGAATATCTGATGCGCCCGCACCGTGTCCCCCGGCGCCAGCGCGGCGTCGCCGTGATCACCGCCTTGCTGCTGACCACGCTCGCGATCTCGATCGTGACGAGCCTGTTCTGGCAGCAGCAGGTGCAAGTGCGCTCGATGGAAAACCAGCGCCTGAACCAGCAGACGCGCTGGATCCTGCGCGGCGCACTCGACTGGGCCACCCTGGTACTGCGCCAGGACGCCTACACCAGTACCTACACGGCCTTGACCCAGGTCTGGGCCACGCCCCTTGCCGAAACCCGGCTCGACCAGTACATCGAACGCGAGCGCGTGGAAGGCGAAACCTTCGACGCCAGCCTGTCGGGCGAGATCACGGACGCCACCTCGCGTTACAATCTGCGAAACCTGGAAAATGGAAAAAACGGGATCGACAAGGCGCACATGGAGATTTTCCAGCGCCTGCTGACCAACCTGCGCATCAATCCGGCGCTGGCGCGCACCACGGCGAACCTGGTTGCGGCCAGCCAGCCGCCGCCAGCGGGCGCGGTCGATCCGAACACCGGGGAAGAGATCGGCGAGCCGGGACAAGATCCGGCCTCGGGCGGCAATCCGGAAGGCGCCGGCGCCGGGGGCGCGGGTGGGGGCGGCCTGGCCGGGGCCGGCCGCGATGGCGACAATACCGGCGCCGAGGCGACCGCGCAGAATACGCTGCAGGTGTCGCGCGAAGGGATCGGCACGCCGATCAAGTTCATGGAAGTCAACGATTTGCTGACAGTAAAAGGTTTTACTCCAGAAATGCTGGAGCGGCTGCGCCCCTTCGTGATCGTGCTGCCCGACCGCACGGCGGTGAACGTGAATACGGCGTCGGCCGAAGTGCTGGCGGCAGTGATCCCGAACTTTTCGCTGTCCGAAGCCAATGCGCTGCTGGCGCGGCGGCGTAACGTGCCCTGGAGCGACATCGGCATGTTCACAACCGAGCTCGGCGGCAATCGCACTGTCGTTCCCGATTCCCTGAGCGTAAAAAGCAACTGGTTCATCGTGAATAGCCGGATCCGGCTCGAGCGCGCCTCACTGAACGCCCAGTCCCTGATCAAGCGCGACGACAACACGCTCGGCGGGGGCAGTGGCGCTGTCAGGGTTGTCTGGGTTCGTCAAAACTAAAAGAAAGCGAGACGGTTTGGCTACACTTTATATCCGGCATCCGGCGCGCGCAGAAGGCGAAGACATGCCCTGCCGTTATGCCGTCGTCGGCAACGGCGGCAACATCGAACAACAAGGCGAAGGCGCGTTGCGCAGCCTGACCGACATCGTCGCCGCCAGCCGCCGCGTCGTGCTGCTGCTGGCCGGTACCGACGTCAACCTGCTGTCGCTGCAGGTGCCGCCGCTGTCCGGTCCGCGCCTGCGCGCGGCCCTGCCCGGCCTGGTCGAAGAACACATCCTGGGCGACCCGTCCGAGTGCGTGCTGGTCGCAGCGCCCGCCAACGCCGACGGCACCCGTCCGGTGGCCGTGGTGGCGCGCGACTGGCTGGAACCCATGGTGCGCACGCTGCTGGCGCAGGGCGCGCGCGCGGTGTCCGCGCTGCCCGCGCAGCTGTGCCTGCCGTTGCAGCCTGGGGGCGTGAGCGCCGCCATCGGCGGCGCCGAGCTGCTGCTGCGCCAGGGCCAGTACGAGGGTCTCGGCATTGCACTCGAGGCCAACCCGGCGGTCGCGCTGCAGACGGCGCGCGCGCTGGCAGGCGACGCGCCATTGACGCTCTACGTGCCGCGTGAACAGCTTGGCGAATACGGCGTGCTGCTGGCCGAAGCGGGCCCGGGCACCATGCTCGAGGCCGACGACTGGGCGCACTGGATCGCCGGCGCACGCAGCGTCACCCTGGACCTGGTGCCGGGCCTGGGCGCGGCCGGCGCGCGCCAGCACGACTGGCGCCCCTGGCGCGTGCCGATCGCGCTCGCCTTTCTGGCTGTGGTCGTCAACCTGGCCGGCATCAATATCGAATGGCTGCGCCTGCGCGGCGAAGCGGCCGCGGTGCGCCAGCAAATCAATGACACGTTCAAGTCGGTGTACCCGAACGAGCCGCTTGCCAATCCAGTCGAGCAGATGCGCCAGAACATCGCACGCGCCCAGGCCGGCACCGGGAAGATCGGCGCCGACGAATTCATTTATCTGGCCGGCGCGCTGGGCGACGCCACACGCGAACTGATGAGCCCACCCGGCATTACGTCAATCGAATACAAGGAACGCACTCTGCGGGTAGCGGTCAAACCTGAAACGGTCGACCCGACCGCGCTGCGCCAGCTGCAGGTGGCGCTGTCCGCACGCGGCCTCACTCTGGACTCATCCGCACCCGCCAACTGGGTGGTGCGCAGTACGGGAGCCAAGCCATGAGCCTGGGTAACACTGTCGGCCGGGCGCGCGAGCGCGCCGGCACATACTGGATCGCGCGCACCGAGCAGGAACGCCGCTATCTCGCTGCCGGTTTCGTCGTCGCCACGCTGGCGCTGGTATACATGGGCCTGGTCGAACCGGCGGTCGACGGCCGCGCCCGGCTGCAGCGCTCGCTGCCGGCACTGCGCCTGCAGGCGGCCGAGGTTGCCAGCATGGCCGGCCAGGCGCGTGCGCTCGTCGGCCAGCCGGCGGTGCCGGTCACGCCCATGACGCGCGAAACCCTGCTGGCCAGCCTGACGGCGCGCGGCATCACCCCCGGTTCGCTCACGCTGACCGGCGAATTCGCGCGCCTGCAAGTGTCCAAAGTGTCGTTCGCCAACCTGGTTGCCTGGCTCGATGCCCAGCGCCGCGAAAACCGCATCGCCGTGCAGGAAGGCACGTTCAGTGCGCAAGACCCGGTCGGCCAGGTCGACGCCAACCTGACCTTGCGCCAGGACACGGGCACCGGCGCCCGATGAAGCGAACATTCGGGTGGTTGGTGGTTCTCCTGCTGGCGGTCGCGCTGACGGTGCTCGTCAGCTTGCCGGCAAGCTGGCTCGGCATGATCGTGGAACGCCAGACCGGCGGTCGTTTGACTCTCGGGGATGCGCAAGGTACGCTCTGGAACGGTTCAGCCTTTGTGGGCGGCGCGGCGGGCGAGGGCGGATCGGTGACGCCGCTGTTGCCGGGACGCTTCGCCTGGCAGCTGTCGCCCCTGGTCCTGTTCGGGCGCGTGAACATGACTCTTGAGAACGCCCAAGCGCTGGCAGGCCCGGTACGCATCGAGGGCAGCTGGTCGCAATGGCAGGTAAGCGAAGGGCAGTTGTTGTTGCCGGCCGAAGGCCTTACCGGACTGGGCGCGCCGCTCAATACGCTGATGCCATCGGGCGTCATCCGCCTGTCGTGGAACCGGCTCGACCTCGTGCGCCAGCCCAACAGTATCGCGGTGACCGGACGCACGATCCTGTCGATGAGCGACATGGGTTCGCGCATGTCGCCGATCCGGCCGCTGGGCAGCTATGAGATGGCGCTGGACTGGCGTGGCGCCCAGGCTGACCTGGTGCTGCGCACGGTGCGCGGCGCCTTGCTGTTGTCGGGAAATGGAACGTTGCAGAACGGGCGCCTGCGCTTTTCCGGGCAGGCGTCGGCCGCCGAAGGATATGAAGAGACCCTGGGCAATATGCTGAACCTGCTGGGGCAGCGCCGCATGGTGAACGGTAAAAACATAATCGCATTAGAGTTCAGATAATGAAAACATCCTTCCGTAGCACCCCTGATTTTCCGGCCCGATTCCCGGCACTACAGCGCATCGCCGCCGGCGCCCTGCTGTGCTGCGCGGTCGCCACGGCGCCGGCGCCGGCCCTGGCCCAGGGCCAGGAAAATGCCGCCGCCCTCAGCTTCGTGAATGCCGACATCGAGTCCGTCATCAAGGCAGTCGGCCACTACACCGGGATGACCTTCATCGTCGACCCGCGCGTCAAAGGCACGATTACCCTGCAATCGGAAAAATCCCTGACCAAGAGCCAGGCCTTCGGCCTGCTCACGTCCGCGCTGCGGCTGCAGGGCTTCGCCGTGGTCACCACCGGCGAAGGCTATGCCAAGGTGGTGCCGGAAGCCGAAGCGAAGCTGCAATCCTCGCCGACCCAGGTGGGAAAACGCGGCACGCGCGTCCAGGGCGACCAGATCGCCACGCAGATTTTCCACCTGTCGTATGAATCGGCCGCGAACCTCACCGCCGTGCTGCGTCCGCTGATTTCGCCGAACAATTCCATCATGGCCAATCCGGGCAACAACAGCCTGGTGATCACCGACTACGCCGACAACCTGCGCCGCCTGTCGCGCATCATCGCCGCGCTCGACGCGCCGGTGGCGGCCGACCTCGACGTCGTGCCGATCCGTAACGGCATCGCCAGCGACATCGCCGTGCTGGTGTCGCGCCTGATGGAGCCGGCGGCCGGCGGCGACTCCGGCCGCGTCACGGTGCTGGCCGATTCGCGCACCAATTCGGTGATCGTGCGCGCGCCTTCGCAGGCCCGCGCCAACCTGGCCAAGTCGCTCATCGCCAAGCTCGACCAGTCAACGACCGAACGCGGCAACATCCACGTCGTGTACCTGAAGAACGCCGACGCCAGCCGCGTCGCCCAGACCCTGCGCGCGGTGGTCTCGCAGGACGCCTCGGCGGTGCCGGTGCAGCAACAGGGCACCTCGGGCGGCACGATCCAGGCCGGTGCCCAGGGCGCCGCCGGCGGCGGCGGTGGCGGCCTCGGCGGGCAGCAGGGCCAGCAGAGCAGCATCGGCATGGGCGGCACCGGGAATACCT